>DASZVK010000297.1:0-5466 GCA_035547175.1 Solirubrobacteraceae bacterium | reverse complement strand
CGGCTGCGCGCGGCCGGCGTCGCCGACGTGCGCGACGTCGGCGTCTGCACGATCTGCGACGCCGGCCACTTCAGCTTCCGCCGCGAGGGCGCGGCGGCCGGCCGCCAGGCGGGGGTCGCGTGGCTGCGCTAGACGCCGAGGTCGTGCGGCGCAACCTCGCCGAGGTGCGCGAGGAGGTCGACGCGGCCGCGGGCGGACGCCCCGTCCGCATCCTCGCGGCCGTCAAGTACGTCCCCGTCGAGGACCTCGGGGCGCTCGTGCGGGCGGGCGTCACGCTCGCCGGCGAGAACCGCGCCCAGGACCTCGAGGTCAAGGCGGCCGCGCATCCCGAGCTCGAGTGGCACTTCATCGGCCACCTCCAGAGCCGCAGGGTCAAGGCGATCCTGCCGCTCGTGACGCTGATCCACTCGGTCGCCAGCGACTCCGTGCTCGCGCAGCTCGACCGGCACGCGCGGGCGGGCGGGCTGAGCCCCGAGGTCCTCGTCGAGGTCAACGTCGCCGGCGAGCCGGGCAAGAGCGGCGTCGCCCCCGGCGAGCTCGACGCGTTCCTCGAGCGCGCCGCGGCGACGCCGGCGAGCGTCGTCGGGCTGATGGCGATGCCGCCGCTCGCCGCCGACCCCGAGGACAGCCGCCGCTGGTTTGCGGCGCTGCGCGAGCTGGCCGAGGCGCGCGGGCTGCGCGAGCTGTCGATGGGGACGACGCAGGACTTCGCGGTCGCCGCGCAGGAGGGGGCGACGATCGTCCGCATCGGCTCGCGCCTGTTCCGCTGAGACGCGAGCGAAAGCGCCCACCTAGCAGGAGTTTCGCCCGGAGCGGCGTAGACTTGGCGGACCATGGCGTTCCGCGACTCGTGGCACCGCGCGCTCGTGTACTTCGGCCTGGCCGAGGAGCACGACCCCTACGACGACGAGCCGAGCGGGCGGGACCGCGATCAGCGCGAGCGGGAGAGCCGCTTCGCGCCCGAGCCCGAGACCGAGCTCGAGGACCGCTACCGCGAGCGCCCGAACGTGCGGCGCCTGCAGAGCACGCGCCGCCGGCGCGACGACTTCGACGACATCTTCGCCGACGACGAGCCGGCGCCCCGCCGCAGCGGCGCCGTCCTGCGCCCGGTGTCCGGCGGTCGCGCCAACGGAGACCAGCGCGTGCACCTCGTCATCCCCAAGTCCTTCAACGACGCCCAGCAGGTCGCCGACAAGTTCAAGGACGACGTGCCGGTGATCCTCAACCTCCAGGGCGTCGACGCCGACCTCTCCAAGCGCCTGATCGACTTCGCCAGCGGGCTCACCTACGCCCTCGACGGCGGCATGCAGCGGATCGCCGACAAGGTCTTCATGCTGACCCCGCGCAACGTCGAGATCTCGGCCGAGGAGCGCGCGCGGCTGATCGAGAAGGGCTTCTTCAACCAGTCCTAGCGGACCGGGAGCACGCGACAGGTGCGCATCGGTCTGATCGGCGCCGGCAGCATGGCGCGCGCGATGGCGCGCGGCTGGGGCGAGCCGGTGGTCGCCACCGACGGCGGCTCGGGCCGCGCCCGCGCGCTCGTCGGCGAGCTCGGCGGCGAGGCGGTCGCCGACGCGGCGCAGGTGGCCGCGCGCGCCGACGTCGTCGTGCTGGCGTTCAAGCCCTACCAGCTCGGCGCCGTCGCGCCGGGCCTGGCGGGCTTCCCCGGCGAGGCGCTCTCGGTCCTCGGCGGGGTCGATGCCGAGGCGCTGCGGGCGGCGCTGCCGGGCGTGCGCGTCGTGCGCGCGCTGCCCAACACGCCGGTCGAGCTGCGCCGGGGCGTCACGGTCCTCGCCGAGGAGACGCCGCCGAGCGACGAGCTGCGCGCGCTGCTCGAGCGGCTCGGCCTCGTCGTCGACGTCCCCGACCGGCTGGTCGACGTCGCGACGGGCACGATGGGCACGACGCCGGCCTACTTCGCGCTGATCGCCGAGGCGATGATCGACGCCGCGGTCAAGCGCGGCCTCGGCGCCGAGCTGGCCGCCCGGCTGGTGGCGCAGACGATGGAGGGCACGGGCGCGCTGATCGCGCACGCCGGTCACGACCCGGTGGCCGTGCGGCGCGGCGTCACGTCGCCCGGCGGCTCGACCGCGCGGGGCCTGGCGGCGCTCGAGCGGCGCGGCGTGCGCGCCGCGTTCATCGACGCGCTCGAGGAGGTCCTCGGCCCGTGATCCTCGCCAGCGCCCGGTCCCAGATCGCCGACTACGTCAGCGCGCTGATCTGGGTCTACACGCTGATCATCTTCGTCTACGTCCTCTCGCAGCTGTTCTTCGGCGCCCTCGGCGGGCGCATCCCGTACGCGCGCTGGTCGTCGGCGCTGCTGGGCTTCCTGCACGACGTCAGCGAGCCGTACCTGCGGCTCTTCCGGCGCATCGTCCCGCCCCTCGGCCCGGTCGACCTGAGCCCGATGGTCGCGATCCTCGTGCTCGTGATCGTCGGGCGGCTCGTCGTCGGCGCGATCGACGGGTGAGCGCCTGTGCCCCCTAGGGGTGCGCGGCTCGCCTCCGTCCGCCGGGCCCTGCTCGTCGTCGCGGGCGTGGTCGCGATCGACCAGGCGACCAAGGCGGCGGTCCGCGGCGCGATCGAGCTCGACGGCCAGCGCACGGCGATCCCCGGCGTGCTGCGGATCGTCCACGTCCGCAACGACGGCGTCGCCTTCGGGGCGCTCGGCGGGCGGCCGATCGTGATCGTCATCGTGCTCGTCGCGCTGGCCGGGCTGATCGCGTGGTTCGCGCTGCACGCCGGTCGCCCGCTGGTCTGGCTGCCGACCGGGCTGCTGCTCGGGGGAGCGCTCGGCAACGTGCTCGACCGCGTGCGCGACGGCGCCGTGACGGACTTCGTCAAGTTCCCGCACTGGCCGGCGTTCAACGTCGCCGACACGGCGATCACGATCGGCGTGATCGCGCTGCTGTTCGTCCTGGAGCGTGCCGATGCGCCTGGTGGCCGGGCCTGAGCTCGCCGGCCGGCGCCTCGACGTGGCGCTCGCGGGCCCGCTCGGCTCGCGCGCCCGCGCGCAGCGGCTGATCGACGCCGGCAGGGTGCTCGTCGACGGCGAGCCGCGCCCGAAGCGCCACGTGCTCGCCGAGGGCGAGACGATCGACGTCGACGAGGCGACGTCGGCCCCGCCGGCCGCGGTGGACGCGAGCGCTCCCTACTCCGTCGCCTACGAGGACGAGCACCTGCTGGTCGTCGACAAGCCCGCCGGCGTCGTCGTGCACCCGGCGCGCGGGCACCGCGGCGGGACGCTCTCGCAGGCGCTGGCGGCGCGCGGCGCGGCCGGGGGAGAGCCCGGCCGGCCGGGCATCGTCCACCGCCTCGACCGCGACACGAGCGGCCTGCTCGTCGTCGCGCGCTCGGAGGCCGCGCACCGCGCGCTGAAGGCGGCGATCCAGGCACGGGCCGTGACGCGCGAGTACCTCGCGCTCGTCGAGGGCCGCCCGCCGGCGCGCACGGGCACGATCGACGCGCCGCTGGGCCGCGACCGCCGCGTGCGCACGCGCATCTCGACCGACACCGACGAGCCGCGCGAGGCGATCACCCACTTCTCCGTCGAGGAGGCGCTACCGACGACGACGCTGCTGCGCGTGCGCCTGGAGACCGGCCGCACCCACCAGATCCGCGCGCACCTGCTCGCGATCGGCCATCCGGTCGCCGGCGACCCCGAGTACGGCACGCCCGGCCTGCTCGGCCTCGAGCGCCAGTTCCTGCACGCCGCGCGGCTCGCGTTCGACCATCCCGTGACCGGCGCGCGCGTCGACGTGACCTCGCCGCTGCCGGAGGACCTGGAGCGGGCGCTGGGGCGGGCCAGGAGGGCGCCGTAGGCCGTGGGGGGCCGGAGGCGGGTGGGTGGCCCCCTCCTCCTACAGCGCCCACGTGACGCGGATCGTCACGCGCAGCGGGAGCACGACCTCGTCGATCCCGGCGTCGCGCAGGATCGCGTCGGCGCGCTCGAGGACCGCGGCGCGTGCCTCCGGCTCCATCGCCCCGACCCACGAGAACGAGGCGACGTTGGCCAGCATCGACTCGCGCGTCGCGGCGTGCTCGACGTCGACCTCGGTCAGCTCGAGCGCCGCGAAGCCGCCGATGCGCTCGAAGGCCTCCTCGGGCGTGGGCCCGTCGGCGTCGGGGTGCTGCGGGCGCGACTCGGCGAGCAGCGACCGGAGCTCCGCCTCCCAGGGGAGCTCGCCGGCGCCCCACGCGGGGCGCAGGCCGACGATCGCGACGCCACCGCCCGGGCGCAGCACGCGCCGGATCTCGGGCAGCGCGCGGTCGTGGTGAAACCAGTGGAACGCGCCGGCGGCGATCACCGCGTCGATCGATCCGTCGGGCAGCGGGATGCCCTCGGCGCGGCCGTCGAGGATCCGCACCGGATCGACGTGGCGCGCCAGCTCCCGGCGCATCGGCGCGAGCGGCTCGACGGCGAGCGCGTCGACGCCGGCGGCGAGCAGCGCGCGCGTGAGCTTGCCCGTCCCGGCGCCGAGGTCGACGACCCGGGCGCGCCGCTCGAGCCCGAGCGCGGCGACGATCGCCGCGACGGCCCGCGGCGGGTAGCCGGGCCGGCCGCGCTCGTAGGCGGCCGCGTCGGCGAACCCCGCGACGAGCTCGTGGAGGCTGCTCACGGCGCAGATCCTAGGCCCTACACTTCCGCCTCGATCCTGTCGTTCGACCCGTCGCGTGCAGGCGACGCGGGTCCTGCCGGACGAGCCTCATCGCCCGGTCCGCGTCCGCTCCGCGGCGGAGCAGCACCCACACACAACAAGGAGCACTCACATGGCGACCGAGGTCGGCATCAAGGAGCTGCTGGAGGCCGGCGTGCACTTCGGCCACCAGACGCGCCGCTGGAACCCGAAGATGCGCCGCTTCATCCACGGCGAGCGCAGCGGCATCTACATCATCGACCTGCTCAAGACGCAGGCGCTGCTCGAGCAGGCGCGGGCGTTCGCCGGCGAGGTCGCCTCGCGCGGCGGCACGGTCCTGTTCGTCGGGACCAAGAAGCAGGCCCGCGACGCGATCAAGGAGGTCGCCGAGGCGGCCGGGATGCCCTACGTCAACCACCGCTGGCTGGGCGGCCTGCTGACCAACTTCCAGACGATCAACCAGCGCATCAAGCGCCTGCACGACCTCGAGCGCTACGAGACCGAGGGCCAGCTCGCGCTGCTGCCGACGCGCGAGCGCATGGCCGCGCAGGCCGACCTCGAGAAGCTGCGCGCGAACCTCGGCGGCGTCAAGAACATGCAGCGCCCGCCGCAGGCCGTGTTCGTCATCGACCTCAAGACCGAGGCGATCGCCGTGCGCGAGGCCCAGCGCCTGCGCATCCCCGTGATCGGCCTCGTCGACACCAACTGCGACCCGGACGGCATCGACTTCGTCGTGCCGGGCAACGACGACGCGATGCGCTCGTGCCGGGTGATCGCCCAGGCGATCGGCGATGTCGTCGCCGAGAACCACGCCCGCTTCAGGGCCGAG
>DASZVK010000296.1:0-6624 GCA_035547175.1 Solirubrobacteraceae bacterium | reverse complement strand
CGGCCGGCGCCGGTCGGCGCGGGCGGCCGCCGGCCGCCTGCCGCGGGCGATCGCGCTCGACGTCCACCTGCTTCGCCGTTGACCCTCGACGGGCTGACGGAGGCCCGCCGCGAGGTCGTGCCGCGCTGGCCGGTGCGCGTGCCGCTGGCCGGCGGGATGGACGGCGTCGCCAGGCGGCGCGGCGGCGTGGTCGAGCGACTGCTGCACGTCGAGGACGTGCCGGTCGTCACCCGCTACGCCCAGCGCGGCGAGACGGTCCACCTGGGGGCGTGGGCGACGCGCCGCGACGCCGCCGAGGAGGCGATCGAGCGCACCGCCCGCGCGCTCGGCCTGCATGAGGACCTGCGGCCGTTCTGCGAGCGCTTCCGCTTCGACCCGTGGATCGGGCCCAGCGTCCGCGCGCGCCCGTGGCTGCGCCCGCGCCGGCGGCCCGAGCCGTTCGAGGCGCTCGCCTGGGCCGTGACCGAGCAGCTCATCGAGTACGCGCGCGCCGCCGAGATCCAGCGCGCGATCGTGCGCGCGCTCGGGCGTCGCTGCCCGCGCACCGGCCTGCGCGACGTGCCGTCGGCGGCGGCGCTGGCCGCGGCGTCGCCGGCGCGCCTGGAGTCCTTCGGGCTGACGGGCACGCGCGCGATCGCGCTGCGCCGCGCCGCGGCGGAGGTCGCCTCCGGGCGCGTCGACCTGCGCGCCGCCGACCACGAGCGCGGCTGGGCGCGCCTGCGGGCGATCCCCGGCATCGGGCGATGGACGGTCGAGACGCTCGCCGTCCACGGCCAGGGCCGCCACGACCAGGTGGCGGCCGGCGACCTCTCCTACCTGAAGCTGGTCGGCGCGCTGCGCTGCGGCGGGGACCCGCGGGATGCGAGAGCGGGGACGTCCTCGGCCGCCACGTGGCGGCCTGCGGCGCCCCGCCTGGCCTCCGAGGAGGAGGTGCGCGCCGCGTTTCGCCGCTACGGCGAGTGGAGGGGGCTGGCGGCGACGCACGCGCTCACGCTCAGACCCCCTGCCCGGGCAGGTACTCGTTGGTCAGCGCCGCGGTCGGGTTCGCTGGCAGCCTGATCAGGCGGTTGCGCGCCATCCAGCGCGTGTAGGCGGCCCACGCCGACGGGCTCTGCCAGCCGAACGGCTTGGTCGTGTCGGAGGGGAAGAAGCTCGACATCGTCGCCTTGACGGCCGCCTTCTGCAGCCCCTTGTCGAGGTCCCTGTTGGCCTTCAGCAGCGCGTCGATGCCCTTCGCCGGGTCCTCGCGCAGCGAGCGGTGCCCGCGCGCGAGCGCCTGCATGAAGCGGCGCAGCAGCGCGCCGCGCTCGCGCACCTCGTTCGTGCGCGCGACGATCACGAGCTCGTCGTAGGTCGGCACGCCGAGCCGGTCGATGCGCAGGATCGACGGATGCCTGTGCTCGCGCGCGAGCTGCACGCCCTCGTAGTTCCAGAACGCGCCGAGCGTCGCGTAGACCTTGTGCGAGAGCATCGCCGGGACGAGGTCGAACCCGACGTTGACCTCCTTGGCCGGCTCGTGGGCCTTGGACTCCGCGACGATCGTCTTCAGGTAGGCCGACTGGTAGGGGATGCCCGCGGTGCCGACGGTCCTGCCGGCGAGGTCGGCGGCCGAGCGCAGCTTCTTGCCGACGGCGATCACCGACGTCAGCGGGCGCTGCACGAGCGCGCCGATCGAGACGACCTTGGCGCCCCTGTCGCGGGCCAGCAGCACCTCGGGCTCGTAGGAGACGGCGAGGTCGACCTTCCCGGCGGCCAGCAGCTTGAGCGGCGCCGACGGGTCGCTCGGCGTCTCGATGCGCACGTCGAGCGCCGCGCGGCGGAACTCGCCGTCGGCCTGCGCCTCGTAGATGCCCGCGTGGTCGGCGTTGGGGAAGTAGTCGAGCATCAGCGTCAGGCGCTTGACCTGCGCCGCGCTGCCCGACGGCTCGCTCTTCTCGCCGCAGGCGGCGAGCGCGACGGCCGCCGCGACGGCGGCGCACAGGACGGCGGTGCGACGGATCACTGCTGGGGTCCCTTCGGTCGGTGGTGCAGGAGCGCGCGCTCGGCGGCGCCGAGCGCGGCGAAGAGGGCGACCGCGAACGCGGCCATCACGACGACCGCGGCGTACGCGCGCGGCGTCTGCAGGGCCGGCCCGGCCTTCTCGACGAGGTTGCCGAGCCCCGAGCTCGAGCCCGACGCCTCGGCGAGCACGGCGCCGATCACGGCGACGGCGACGGCGATCCGTGCGCCCGACAGCGCCGCCGGCAGCGCCGCGGGCAGCTCGGTCAGGCGGAACGCGCGCCAGCGGTCGGCGTCGAGCGTGCGCATCAGCTTGCGCAGCTCGGGGTCGATCCCGGCGAGCCCGTCGTAGGTCGTCACCGCGACGGGGAAGAAGCAGACCACGGCGATGATCGCGAGCTTCGGCCAGACGCCGAAGCCCAGCCAGAAGACGAGCAGCGGCGCGACGATCACCGGCGGCACGGCCTGCGTGGCGACCATCAGCGGGTACAGCGCGCGCCGCAGCCGCGGCGAGAAGTGCATCGCGACCGCCGCCGCGAGGCCGAGCGCGAGCGAGACGAGGATGCCGAGCCCGACCTCCTGGGCCGTGGTGCCGAGGTTGGAGGCCAGCAGCGAGCGGTCCTCCCACAGCGAGCGCGCGATCTGGTGGGGCGCGGCGAGCAGCAGGTCGTCGACGCCGCCGAGGTCGACGTAGAGCTCCCAGGCGCCCAGCAGCGCCAGCACGACGAGCGCCGGCGCGATCACCGCAGGGCCTCCAGCGCGCGCCGGCGCGTCTGCACGACGGCCGCGTCCGTCGCCGCGCGCGGCCGCGGCGTGCCGACGGCCAGCTCGGCGACGACGCGGCCGGGCCGGGGGGAGAGGACGACGATCCGGTCGGCCAGCACGGCCGCCTCCTCGACGTCGTGGGTGACGAGCAGCACCGTGCGCGGCTCGCGCGCCAGCACGCCCGCCAGCCACGCCTGCACGTCGGCGCGGGTCATCGCGTCGAGCGCGCCGAACGGCTCGTCGAGGCAGAGCACGGGCTTGCCGGCCAGCAGCGTCCGCGCGAACGCGACGCGCTGGCGCATGCCGCCCGAGAGCTGGTGCGGGCGCGCGTCCTCGAAGCCGCTCAGCCCGAGCTCGGCGAAGATCGGGCGCGCGCGCTCGCGGGCCGCGTCGCGCGCCATCCCCGCCGCGCGCGGCGCCAGCGCCGCGTTGTCGAGCGCCGTCGCCCACGGCAGCAGCAGGTCGCGCTGGGGCATCAGCACCGCGGGGTCGGCGCGCACGGCGCCGGCGTCGGGCTCCTGCAGGGCGCACACCAGCTCGAGCAGCGTCGACTTGCCGCAGCCGCTCGGGCCGACGACGGCGACGACCTCGCCGGGCGCGACGCGCAGCGACACGCCGTCGAGCGCCGCGACGGAGCCGAAGCTGCGGCTCACGCCGTCGAGCTCGACGGCCGCGGCACGGACGCCCGCGACCCGGTCGCCGGCTGCGCGCTCGTCGTCGGTTGATGTGGCCATCGCTCCCTCCGCGGGCATTACCCCACAGGTTCGAAGGGTCAGCGCCGCGCCCGGGCGCTATCTCAGCCGGCCTGCCGCCAGCCCCCCTGTGATCCGATTGCAGGGCGGATGCTAACGCTGATAGACCTCAGACGATGAGCGTCACCGTCGCCGACGCGCCCGACCGCAGCCGCTTCGAGGTCGCCGTCGACGGCGAGGTGGTCGGGATCGCCGAGTATCGCCGCGCGCACGGGATCGTCGCCTTCGTCCACACCGAGGTCACGCCGGGGCACGAGGGCCAGGGCCTGGCGGGGAAGCTGATCGCCGGCGCGCTCGACGCCGCGCGCGGCGAGGGCCTGGAGGTGCTGCCGTTCTGCCCGTTCGTGCGCGGCTACGTCGAGCGCCACCCCGAGTACGTCGACCTCGTCCCCGCCGACCGCCGCCGCTCGTTCGGCCTCGCGCCGTGAGCGCCCGCGAGCGCGGCGGCACGGCATCGACCGAGCCCCCACCGAGGAGGAGACCCGCATGAACCGCTTCGAGCAGGCCGTCTACGAGTGCATGGACCCGACGCTCGAGCTGCTGGAGCGCACGACCGACCCGCTGCACCGCGCGATCCTGCTCAACTACGCGCGCCACGTGCACCTCGAGGGCTCGGGCCAGTTCGACAGGATCGCCAGCGACGACATGATGGTCGAGGTCCCCGTGTACCGCGTGACCTGGGGCGCCGAGCCGGTCGTCGTCACCGGCCGGGAGGCCGTCGTCGCCTTCTACGAGAGCGTCGGCGAGGCGGTGCTGTGGAACTCCGACGACCTGATCGCGGTCGGCGACTGGGGGATCGCCGACGAGCTCACCTTCCACCAGCTCGCCTCGGGCTCGGACCTCAAGGCGATCGGCTACGACGTCGAGCCCGGCGACGCCCTGTACCACGTCTCCAGCCGCCAGGCCTTCATCTGGCCCTACGACGACCGCGGCCTGCTCGAGGGCGAGCACCTCTACGAGGACAAGACCAGCCTGCGGATCGAGGAGGTCGACCCCTCCGAGGCGATCACGCCCGCGCGCGTCGCCGAGATCCACCGCGAGCTGCTGGCGAGGCTCGAGGCCGAGCGCGGCGAGGGCTTCTGGAGGCTCGACGTCATCGCCGGGCGGTCGTCGTGAGCATGGACGGGCGCTTCCTCGTCGAGCCGGGGCAGAGGGCGCGGATCGCCCGGCGCGACACCCGCGACGGCGTCGACGCCGACGGCAAGGAGGACGGCCACCGTCAGCTCGCCGAGGTGCAGGCGAAGCTGGCCGGGCTCCACAACCGCCTCTGGGCGGAGGCGACGCGCAGCGCCCTGCTGATCCTGCAGGGCCTCGACGCGTCGGGCAAGGACGGGGTGATCCGCAGCGTCTTCACGGGCCTCAACCCGCAGGGCGTGCGCGTCGTCTCCTTCAAGGCGCCGACCTCCAACGAGCGCGCCCACGACTACCTCTGGCGCGTCCACAAGGCGCTGCCGGTGCGTGGCGAGATCGGGATCTTCAACCGCTCGCACTACGAGGACTACGTCGCCGTGCGGATGCTCGGGCTGGCGCCGAAGGAGGTCTGGGGGCGCCGGCCCGGCCACTTCCGCGAGTGGGAGCGGATGCTCGTCGACGAGGGCACGGCGGTCGTCAAGGTGTTCCTCAACGTCTCCAAGGACGAGCAGCGCAGGCGCCTCCAGGAGCGCGTCGACGATCCGGCCAAGCGCTGGAAGTTCCGCGCCGAGGACCTCGAGGTCCGCAAGCGCTTCGACGACTACCTGCAGGCGTGGGACGACGTCATCACCGAGACCTCGACCGAGTGGGCCCCGTGGCACGTGGTCCCCGCCGACCGCAACTGGGTCAAGGCGCTGGCGGTCGCCGAGATCCTGTGCGAGGCGCTCGAGCGGCTCGACCCGAGGATGCCGCCGCCCGCCGACGGCATCGAGGGCCTGACGATCGAGTGAGGCCGGCCGCGCGTGGCGCGCGGCCGGCGCGGAGCGGGCTCAGGCGGGGATGCCGGGCGGGCCGAGGATCTCGATCCCGTAGCCGGCCGCGACGCGCGCGATCGCCTCGACGTCGGGCGGCTCGGCGGCCGGCGGCGGGATCTCCAGGCGCGGCGCCGGCTCGCCGACCTCGCGCACGAAGCCGTCGAAGCCGGCCGGCTCGGTCACGAGCAGGAAGCGGGCCTGCTCGGAGCTGACGAGGAACGTGTGCGGGACGTCGCGCGGCCCGTAGGCGAAGCCGCCGGCGGGGAGCACGACGGTCGTGCCGCCGACGTGCACGGTCAGCTCGCCCTCGATCACGTAGAACCACTCGTCCTCCGCGTGGTGGACGTGCAGCGGCGAGCCGGCGCCGCGGGGCGCGAGATGCTCGAGGACCGCGACGCGGCCGGCGGTGCTGCGCTCGGTGGCCTTGGCGGTGACCAGGCAGCCGAAGAACCAGTGCGCCTCGCCGTCGCCCGGCTGCAGGGCGATCGGCGCGACGGCATGCGATCCGGTGGTGCTCATCTGTGGGACCTCCGTGGTGGTGGACGTCCCGAGTCTGGGCCGCCGGCCCCGCCGCGGGAATCCCCGCCGAGGGGGATCTTCCGCGCAGGTGGCGGCCGGCGCGAGCATCTAGCATCCGCCCATGTCCGCTCGCTGGACGGTCGATCGCGCCGTCGAGGAGGTCGCCTGGCTGGGCGGGCGCGGCCTCTCGCGCCGGGAGTACTTCGCCGAGCTGGCGCCGCGCCTGCGCCGGGTCGTCGACAGCGACGCGACCTGCTGGCACACGCTCGACCCGCACACGCGGCTGATGACCAGCGACGCGCCCGACGAGCTCGTCGCGCGCGGGATCTTCGCGCGGGACACGGTCGCCGCCGCGGGCGAGCTGCTCGTGCGCAGCGAGTACATGGTCCGGGACGTCAACACGTTCGCCGACCTCGCCGCCAGGCGCACGCCCGTCGGCATCCTCGACCACACCACGCGCGGGCATCCCGAGCGCAGCCCGCGCTACCGCGACCTGCTGGCCCCGGCGGGCATCCCGCACGAGCTGCGCGCCGCGTTCGTGATCCGCGGGCGCGCGTGGGGCGCGGTGCACCTCGCGCGGCGGGAGGGCTCGGGCCCGTTCGGCGAGCGCGACGCGGCGGCGCTGGCGCGGCTCGCCGCGCCGA
>DASZVK010000295.1:0-2676 GCA_035547175.1 Solirubrobacteraceae bacterium | reverse complement strand
GAGCCGCGTCCGCCGCTCTTAGACTTCGCGCCCGATGGCCGAACGCCGCCTGCACGGGCTCCAGCGGGTGCTGGGGACCTA
The DNA here is from genome assembly GCA_035547175.1 of Solirubrobacteraceae bacterium. Taxonomy (GTDB): domain Bacteria; phylum Actinomycetota; class Thermoleophilia; order Solirubrobacterales; family Solirubrobacteraceae; genus BP-464. Next base: position 2,595 of record DASZVK010000295.1, on the reverse strand, counting down.
CTCGCTCGCCTCCGGCGCGTACGGCAACGTCGGCTCGTCGATCTACTACGCGCTGGGCCTCGTGGCGTCGTTCGCCCTGGGCCTGACGCCGATCGTCTTCGTCATCAGCGGGGCGATCTTCTACCTGACCGCCGCGACCTACGCTGAGGCGACGGCGATGTACCCCGAGGCGGGCGGCTCGAGCTCGTTCGCGCGGCGCGCCTTCAACGAGTTCTGGTCCTTCTTCGCCGCCTGGGGCCAGATGCTCAACTACGTCATCACGATCGCCATCTCGGCGTTCTTCGTGCCCCACTACCTCGGCGGCGTGCTCGGGCTCGACGCGCTGCGCCACGGGCCCGCCGACATCGTCGTCGGCGTCGTCGCCGTGGCCGTGCTGGCGCTGGTCAACGTGCGCGGCGTGCAGGAGTCGGCGCTGGTCAACGTCGGCCTCGCCGTGGCCGACTTCGCCACGCAGGTGCTGCTGGTCGTGCTCGGCGTCGTGCTCGTGCTCTCGCCGCAGACGCTGGTCGACAACGTCACGCTGGGCGTCGCGCCGACGTGGAAGGACTTCTTCCTGTCGATCCCGGTGGCGATGATCGCCTACACCGGCATCGAGACGATCTCGAACATGGCCGAGGAGGCCAAGGACGAGACGCGCACGATCCCGGCGGCGATCCGGCGCGTGGTCGTCGCCGTGTTCGCGATCTACGCGCTGCTGCCGGCGATCGCGCTCAGCGCGCTGCCCGTCCACCGCGACGCGGCGGGCCACTACTTCACGATGCTGGGGCGCACCGAGGACCAGGGCGGGTTCGCCGGCGACCCGGTGCTCGGCGTCGTCAAGAACCTCGACCTCGGGCCGCTCCAGCACGGCGCCGAGATCTACGTCGGCCTGCTCGCGGCCACGATCCTGATCATCGCCACCAACGCGGGCGTGATCGGCGTCTCGCGGCTGGTCTACTCGATGGGCCTGCACCGCCAGCTGCCCGACCGCATGCGCCGGCTGCACCCGCGCTACGGCACGCCGCACCTGGCGATCCTGATCTTCGCGACGGTCGCCTGCGTGGCGATGATCCCCGGCCAGGCCGCGTTCCTGGGCAACGTCTACGCGTTCGGGGCGATGCTGTCGTTCACGATCGCCCACCTGGCGGTGATCCGCCTGCGGCTCACCCAGCCCGACCGCGAGCGGCCCTACCGCGGCCCCGGCTCGCTGCCGATCGGCCGCGGCCGGCGGCTGCCGCTGTTCGCGGTGCTCGGCGCGCTGGGGACCGGCCTGGCCTTCGTCGTCGTCACCGCGCTGCACGTCGCCGTCGCGGCGGCGGGCCTCGGCTGGCTGACGCTCGGGGTGGCGGCCTACGTCGTCTACCGGCGCCGGCTGGGGCTGAACCTGACCGACACGGTCAAGGTCGCGATCCCGCGGCCGGTCATCGAGCACGAGGCCGAGTACGACTCGATCCTCGTCGCCTTCGACGGCGACCGCTACTACCCGCAGGCCGTCGCCACGGCGATCAAGCTCGCCACGGCGCGGCGGCGCGGGGTGCACGTGCTCGTCACGCTGACGGTGCCGTCGTCGTCGCCGATCGACGCCGACCTGCCCGAGCAGACGATCGCCGCCAACGCGATCATCGAGCAGGCGCGCATCCAGGGCGGGCGCCGCGTGACCGGCCACGTCGAGCGCGTCCGCGCCGGCCAGGCCGGGCGCACGATCGTCGGCGAGGCGCGCGAGATGCGCGCGCGGGCGATCGTCATGCCGATGCCGCGGCGCACCGGCACGAGCCTGTTCGGCAAGGCGCTCGAGACCGTGCTGGCGGACCGGCCCTGCCGGGTGATCATCGAGAGCGAGCCGACCGACGCTGGCCGCGCGACGGCGCGGTCCGCGGCCGTCGAGGCGGTGGCCCGGTGAGGCGCGAGCTGACGACGCTCACGTCGGGCCTGCTGGTGGTCCTCGGCGTCGCGATGGTCGTGCGGACGATCGCCGCGGGCGGCGGCGGGCTCGCGCTCGGCATCGTCCTCGGGACGCTGTTCGTGGTCGCCGGCGCCGGGCGCCTGTGGGTCGCGAGGAGGACGCGATGATCCGTCGCTACACGGGCTCGCCGACGCTGTTCGCGGTCGTCTACACCGTGATCGCGGCGGGCATCTACTTCTCGCTCGGCGCGGTCGGCGAGCACGCCTTCGCGCTGACGCCGGTCGTCTACGTCGCCGGCGGCGCGTTCTTCGTGCTCGCGGCGCTGACCTTCGTCGAGGGCGCCTCGCTGCACCAGGAGCGCGGCGGCGCGACCGTGTTCGCGCGCCACGCCTTCAACGAGCTGTGGAGCTTCGTCGCCGGATGGGCGCTGCTGCTCGACTACGTGATCCTGCTCGCGACGGCGGTCGTCGCGGCGACGAGCTACCTCGGCGCGTACTGGGGCGAGTTCGGCCACGGCGGCGTGCAGGTCGCGCTCGAGCTGGCGTTCCTCGCCTACGTCGGCCTGCGCAACGTGACGGGCTTCGCCACCCGCCGCGCCGAGCGCGTGCGGATGCTGGTGCTCGTCGACTTCGCGCTGCACCTGGCGCTGATCGTCGCCGGGATCGTCATGTTCTTCTCGTGGAGCGGCCTGTGGGACCCGGTCGACCTCGGCC
>DASZVK010000294.1:0-14968 GCA_035547175.1 Solirubrobacteraceae bacterium | reverse complement strand
AGCGGATCGCGACCGGAACGGCCGCCGAGCAGCAGCGGCGCCAGGAACAGCCGCACCTCGTCGATCTCGCCGGCGTCGAGGAACGCGCCGGCCAGGTGCGGGCCGCCCTCCAGCAGCAGGCCCGCGAGGCCGCGCTCGCCGAGCCGGCCGAGCGCGTCGCGCACGCGCGCGGGCTCGTTCTCGCCGGTCACGGTCATGATCTGCGCGCCCGCCGTCTCGAGCGCCTCGACGCGGGCGCGCGGCGCCGCGCGCGTCACGACGACGATCAGCGGGACCTCGTCGGCGGCGCGCACGAGCTGCGAGTCCAGCGGCAGGCGCGCCTCGGCGTCGAAGACGATCCGCGTCGGCTGGCGCACGACGCCGTCGACGCGCGCGGTCAGCCGCGGGTCGTCGGCGAGCGCGGTGCCGATGCCGACGACGACGCCGTCGACCGACGCGCGCCAGCGGTGCGCGCGCTCGCGGCTGGACTCGCCCGAGATCCACTTCGAGTCGCCGCTGCGCGTGGCGACCTTGCCGTCGAGCGTCATCGCCGACTTGAACAGCACCCACGGCCTGCCGGTCCGCGCGTGCTTGCGGAATGCCTGGTTGGCCAGCCGCGCGCGGTGGGCGAGGTCGTCCGCGGCCGGCAGCACGACCACCTCGACGCCCTCGTCGCGCAGGATCCCCAGGCCGCGGCCGCTGGCCTTCTCGCTGGGGTCGTCGGAGGCGACCACGACGCGCGCGATCCCCGCCTCGACGATCGCGTCGGTGCACGGCGGCGTCCTGCCGACGTGGCAGCACGGCTCCAGCGAGACGTACAGCGTCGCGCCCGACAGGTCGGCGCCGCCGGCGGCGGCGATCGCCACGGGCTCGGCGTGCGGGCCGCCGTACTCGTCGTGCCAGCCCTCGCCGAGGACCTCGCCGTCGCGCGCGACGACGGCGCCGACGACGGGATTGGGATGGACCCGGCCGAGGCCGTGGCGGGCGAGCTCCAGGGCCCGTGAGAGCAGCTCGCGGTCGGTTGCGGTCAGGACGGGCACGGGAAGCCTCAGGATACGCCCGCACAGCGCCCTCCCTGCAGCCGGTAGACGGTCATCACCGGCCCCGGGCGGTGGTAGGCCAGCGGGTAGTAGTCGAACGACCAGTCGAAGTTGAACGGCACGTCGGCGTGCCCGGCCGCGAACGGGGTCGCGCGGAAGGCGACGACGGCCTCGCGGTCGAGCGTGTCGTAGTAGGCGACCGCCTGGGGCACCGTGGCGGGCTCGGCCTCCGCCCGGCCGCGCTGCGTCGAGCCGGTCACGACCCAGCAGTAGCCGCCGGCCTCGTAGCGGCGGATCAGCGCCGGCGTCAGCGTGCGCTCGTAGTCCTCGATGTTGACGATCATGCCCGGCGGGGGCACGCGCTCGCCCGTGAGCGGGTCGACGAGCGAGCGGCTCGTCGGGTACTTCGTCCAGCGGTTGCCGTTGCTGACCAGCGGCGACGGGCGCCCGACGTCCTGCGCCCAGCCGTCGGGCGCGACGGGCTCGACGACGATCTTCGCCCGCACGGGGATGTGGTCGACCATCCAGCGGCGCACGATGTTGCGGGTGTCCTCGCGCGCGTTGACGAGGCCGCCGTGCACCGAGTACACGAGCCCCTGGCCGCACAGCGCCAGCGCCGCGAGCGTCGCCAGCGCCGGGCGCAGGGCCGGCCGGCGGCGGCCCGCCGCCTCGGCCAGCTCGAGCAGGAAGTAGGCGGCCAGCAGGGCGACGATCGGGAAGATCGGCAGCAGCCAGCGGCCGAAGAAGCGCGTCTGCGAGCCCATGAAGAGGACGAACAGCAGCGGCGCCGGCACGAGCACGACCGCCAGCCGCCGCTCGTCGCGCGCGAGCGCGAGCGCGCCGCCGATCGCGCCCAGCAGCGCGACCCACCCCATCCCCCAGCTCAGCGTCCAGAGGTAGTAGAGGTAGCCGTTGGTCTGCGAGAGGCCGAGCTTGCCGAGGTCGGCGTCGGCCGCCGTGGTCTGGTGGCTGAGGCCGTCGCGGAAGGCGGAGAAGTCGATCACCGCGTAGGGGTTGGCGATCACGAACGCCGCCAGCGCGCACGCCGCGGCGGCGAGCAGGCCGCGGACCGCGGCCCCGCGCCCGGCGGGCGCCAGCATCTGCGCCCCGCAGGCCGCCAGCAGCGGCACGATCACGATCCCGCCGGTGTACTTCGTCGCCGTCGCCAGGCCGAGCCCGGCGCCGGCGACGACGTAGTCGCGCGTGCGGCCGCCGCGCAGCACGCCGGCGACGCCCCACAGCGACAGGCACAGCGGCGCGAGCGTCGGGACGTCGTTGAGCGCGAGCCTGGAGTAGAAGACCGGCAGGAAGCTGACCGCCATCAGCGCCGCCCCCAGCAGGCCGACGCGCCGGTCGAAGAAGCGCGCGCCGGCGAGGTAGACGAGCCAGACGGCAAGCGTCCCCAGCACGGCGGCGCAGACGCGGCCGACCGCGAAGACCGCGCCGGGATCGGTCGCGAACGCGTGGTAGACGCCCTCGCGCCCGCCGAACCAGACGGCGAAGACGACGTGCAGCAGGTACGTGAAGGCGGGCGGGTTGACGAAGTAGCGCCCGGGCGGCTCCCAGGAGTGGCCGAAGAGGCCGATCGCCTTGGGGACGAAGTGCGCGTTCTCGTCGGAGTTGAACGCGTAGGGCAGGCCGGACTTGATCCCCCACAGGCGGATGAGGAGCGCGACCACCAGGACGACCGCGAGGGCGATGCCGTGCGGGCCGGGGCGTCGCGCGCTCAGCCGCAACTGGCGTACACCCCGTAGTAGCGACTGGTGGCGATGCGGTGGAAGCCGCGCGGCGGGATCTGCGCCCTGGTCGGGTCCGACCCCACCACGAACGCCTGCTCGAAGACCGCCGTGCGCGTCAGCACGTAGATCGCGACGCCGCGGCGGACGTCGTCGACGCGGTCGGGGTCGCCGCGCGCGAAGACGCGGTCGGCGGGCAGGTCGGCGATCCAGCGCACGTCGGGGATCAGCTTGTGGGTCGGCACCGAGACGGGCCCGCACTCGCGGATCGCCCGCTTCGTCGCCGGATCGCGCAGCGCCGCGACGAGCGCCCGGTGCGACTCGCGGCGGAAGCTCAGGTCGCTGCTGTAGTGCCCGAGGTGCAGGTCCGCCAGGGCCAGCGCGATCCCCGCCAGCGCGACGACGGCCGCCGCCCGCGACCACCATCGCCGCCAGCGCGTGCCGTCCTCGAGCATCGTCCAGCCGCCGATCGCGACCGCCGCGAAGACCATCATCATCAGCGACGGCACCAGCAGGTAGCGGTCGATGATCGAGAAGCCGGCGAGCCCGACGACGAGGAACGTGCCGACGCCGACGACGAGCACGATCACGGGGATCGCCGAGCGCCGCGGGAACAGGTACAGCGCGAGCGCGAGGCCGAGCGCGCCGACCAGCAGCACCGGCCACGTGTCCAGCGACTTGAGGAACGCGAGCGTCGCGTGCGGCAGCGCCGAGGCCCCCCGCGAGCGGCCCAGCGACGCCGCCAGGCCGCTCGTCGAGTGCAGCGAGTAGAGGAAGTCGCCGGTGACGAGCTTGTCGGTCACGAGCCACACGGCCGGGCCGACCGCGGCGACGGCCGCCGTGCCGATCCGGTACGACCACGGCTTGGCGCGGTCGATCGCCAGCCACAGCCAGTACAGGCCCGACAGCAGCCACGCCTCGGGGCGCATCATGCCCGCCCCGGCGAGCAGCACGAGCACGAGCATGCCGCGCGCGTGGCGGAACTGGCCGGCGGCGTGCGCGCGCGCCTCGAGCACCGCCGCCCAGACGACCAGCGCCATGTAGGGGATGTCGATGTACGCGCGCACGGCGAGGAACGGGAAGTCGGCGCGCGTGACCAGCAGGGCCGCGGCGACGACGCCGACGAGCGGGGTGAACGCGGTCCTCGCCAGCCGGTAGAGGCCGACGGCGAGGACGACGAACGACGCCAGCGTGGCGGCGACCATGAGGCGGTTCGCGGCATCCCCGAACAGCGACAGGAAGGCCCCGAAGGCGATCGCGATCGGATGCTCCGTCGGCGCCCGGTAGACCTCGAAGACGGGCGTGTGCCCGTGCAGCAGCTCGCGACCCCACAGCAGCGAGTAGAGGCTGTCGTAGGTGGTGTAGGTCGGATAGGCCAGGAAGACGGCGATCGTCGCCAGCACGAGCGCGGCGAGCAGCAGCTGCGGCAGGCGTCGATTCGACGGCATGAGGCGGGGTAAGCTACGGGACCGACGGCGTCGCCCCTGCTTTCTCGCGCGCCGACGCCTCGTCGAATGCGCAAGCTCATCATCCAGATCCCGTGCCTCAACGAGGAGGCGACGCTTCCCGAGACGCTGGCCGACCTGCCGCGCGAGGTGCCCGGATTCGACGTCGTCGAGTGGCTGATCGTCGACGACGGGTCGACCGACCGGACCGTCGAGGTCGCCCGCGCGGGCGGCGTCGACCACATCGTCCGCCTGACCAACAACAAGGGCCTCGCGGCCGGGTTCCAGGCGGGCCTCGACGCCTCGCTGAAGCTCGGCGCCGACGTGATCGTCAACACCGACGCCGACAACCAGTACGACGGCGGCGACATCGCCAAGCTGGTCGCCCCGATCGTCGCGGGCAAGGCCGACATGGTCGTCGGCGACCGCGAGGTGATGACGATCGAGCACTTCTCGCCGCTGAAGAAGTCGCTGCAGCGGCTCGGCTCGTGGGTCGTGCGCCAGGCCTCGGAGACCTCGGTGCCCGACACGACGTCGGGCTTCCGCGCCTACAACCGCGAGGCCGCGATGCAGATGGCGGTCGTCTCGAAGTTCACCTACACGCTCGAGACGATCATCCAGGCCGGCAAGCTGCTGGTCGCCATCGACCACGTCCCGATCCGGACGAACGCCAAGACGCGCGAGTCGCGGCTGTTCCCGTCGATGTGGTCCTACGTGCGGCGCAACTCGGTCTCGATCTTCCGCATCTACGCGCAGTACGAGCCGCTGCGGGTGTTCATGTCGCTGGGCGTGCTGCTGTTCGTGCTCGCGCTGATCCCCTGGGCGCGGTTCCTCGTCGCCTACGTGCAGGGCGAGGGCGCCGGCCACGTGCAGTCGCTGATCCTCGGCGCGGTGCTGTTCAACGCCGCCGTCGTGCTGTTCGCGCTGGGCATCCTCGGCGACATGCTCTACGCGCAGCGGATCATGAGCCAGCGGATCTTCGAGCGCGTGCGCCGCGTCGAGCTCACGCTCGGCGTCCCCCCGTCCCACTACGAGCCCGGTCAGCCGCTCGTCGCCGAGCGCCACGACCGGACCACCGGCGCCGAGGCCGCGCCGTCGCCGACCGAGGAGCACGAGGCGATCAAGACATGAGCACCACCGTCACGACCGACCGCGAGGGCACGGTCACCGGCAACACCTACGACAAGTACGGCTCGACGAACCCCGTCGTGCGCCGGCTGATGGCCGGCTTCGAGGCGACGCTCGACGAGCTGTTCGCCGGGGCCGCGCCGGGCACGCTGCTCGACGTCGGCTGCGGCGAGGGCGTGCTCACGCAGCAGTGGGCCGGCCGCGTCGAGGGCCGCGTCGTCGGCATCGACCTCGACGACCCGATGATCGCCGCTGAGTGGGCCAAGCGCCAGGCGCCCAACCTGACCTACATGCCGATGAAGGCCGAGAACCTGCCGTTCGCCGACGGCGAGTTCGAGCTGGCGGCGGCGATCGAGGTGCTCGAGCACGTCCCCGACCCCGAGCACACGGTCGCCGAGATGGCTCGCGTGGCCTCGCGCTGGCTGCTCGTGTCGGTCCCGCGCGAGCCGCTGTGGCGCATGATCAACGTCGCCCGCGGCGCCTACCTGCGCGACCTCGGCAACACGCCGGGGCACGTCAACCACTGGTCCAAGCGGGGCTTCGTGGCGATGCTGTCGCGCTACGGCGAGGTCGTGCAGGCGCGCTCGCCGCTGCCGTGGACCATGTGCCTGGTCCGCGTTGGCGGCTGACGCGGCCCGCACCGACACGGTCGCTGCCGGCGCCCCGGCCGACCGGGGCGGCTACGCGCGCGGCGCGCGCGTGCTGTCGATCGGGATCGCCTCGACGGGCGTCTTCACGTTCGCCTACTTCTCGGTCGCCAGCCACGTCCTCTCGAAGGAGTCCTACGGCGCGATCTCGCTGCTGTGGTCGATCCTGTTCGTGGCGATGTCGGTCTTCTACCGGCCCGTCGAGCAGCTGCTGTCGCGCTCGCTGGCCCAGGGCCGCGGCGCCGCGCTGCGCACGCCGCTGCTGATCCAGCTCGGCTTCGCGACGACGTTCCTCGTCGCGGCGCTGATCTGCCGCGGGCCGCTGCAGCGCGGCTTCGCGCACTCGGCGGCGCTGTTCTGGGTGTTCGTCGTCGCGGCCGTCGCCTACGCGGCCTCGTACTTCGCGCGTGGCTTCTTCGCCGGGCATCGGCGCTTCGGGCTCTACGGGCTGCTCGTGCTGTTCGAGAGCCTGTCGCGCTTCTGCTTCCCGCTCGCGGTCGCCGTCGGGATCGCCAGCGGGCGCACCGCGGTCGCGCTCGGCATCGCCGCGGCGCCGCTGGCGTCGCTGCTGGTGACGCCGTGGGCCTATCGCCACCGCGCCGAGCACCACGATTCGGTCGGGCTGCGCGAGGGCGGCGGCTTCGCGCTGTCGGTCGCCGGCATGCAGCTCGCCGAGCAGACGCTGCTCAACGCGGCGGTGCTGACCGTCAGCGCGTCGGCGGGCAGCGCGATGGCCGGCGTCGTCTTCAGCGCGCTGCTGATCTGCCGCGCCCCGCTGCAGCTCTTCCAGTCCGTGCAGACCTCGCTGCTGCCGCACCTCGCCGGCGGCGGCGACGCGCGCCACGCCGTGCGCGTCACCGCGGCGGTCGTCAGCGGCTTCGCCGGGCTGGTCGCGCTCGGCCTGCTGGCGATCGGCCCGTGGGCGATGCACGTGCTGTTCGGCGACGGCTACGACTACGCGCGCCTCGGGCTGGCGGCGATCGCGGTCGGGATGGGCTTCCACCTGACGGCGGGAACGCTCACGCAGGCCGCGCTGGCCGAGGACAAGGCCGGTCGCGCCGCCGTCGTCTGGCTGAGCTGCGGGGCCGCGTTCGTGGCCTGGATGGTGGCCGGGCCGCTCGGCGAGGTCGCGCGCACCGAGGTCGGCTACATGTGCGCGGCGGCGGTGCTGTGCACGGGCCTGTGGATGGTCGTGCGCGAGCGGCTGTCGGCGCTGCGCGCGGACGCCGTCAGCTGATCACGATCTCGCAGTTGCGAACGACGTCGCTGGCGTCCTTGGCGACGCGGTCGCGACCGGGGCCGCAGTCGATCACGTCCCGCCCGCCGCCGACCGCGTAGACCGTATCGTCGCCGGGCCCGCCGTCGATCGTGTCGTCGTCGTAGCCGCCGTTGAGCGTGTCGTCGCCGTTGCCGCCGCGCAGCACGTCCCGGCCGCGTCCGCCCTCGATCTGGTCGTCGCCGTCGTCGCCGATCAGCGTGTCGTCGCCGCCGCGGCCGAAGATCTGGTCGGGGCCGGCGCCGCCGTCGAGCACGTCGTCGCCGCCGGCGCCCTCGAGCCAGTCCGAGCCGCCCCCGCCGAGCAGGTGATCGGCCTTCGAGGTGCCGATGATGCGCTCGTCGGCGTCCGTGGCGCCCTTGCAGCCCTTCGACGCCGAGCAGACGATGCGCGACTCCTGCGCCTCGACGAGCTCGAGCAGGTCCTGCCCGGCCCCGCCGGCGGCGGTGACGGCGGCGTTGCTGAAGCCCTGGTCGATGATCTCGCTGCGCAGCCTGACGGTCTCGTCGCCGGAGTCGACGTCGGTCGGGTCCGTGCCCTTGACCTCGATCACGCCGTTCACGACCTTGCCCGTCGTCGTGGTCGGCGCGGCGCCGAGGAAGCCGGGGATCGTCACCGTGACGACGGGCGCTCCCTGGGTGCCGCGGACGTCGGGCGTCGGCAGCACGACGACCTCGCATCCGCTGGCCTTGCCCATCTCCTCGCGCGAGCTGACGAAGACGACGTCGTCGCCCGGCCCGCAGTCGACCTGGTCGGCGCTGCGGCCGGTGTAGATCACGTCGTCGCCGTCGCCGCCGAGGATGCGATCGGCGCCGCCGAAGCCGTAGATCACGTCGTCGCCCGGCCCGCCGTCGAAGTCGCCGGCGCCGTCGAAGTCCATCAGCACGTCGTTGCCGTCGCCGCCCGCGAGCCTCGCGCCGAGGTTCTGCCCCGCGCCGCCGTCGACGTGGTCGTCGCCGGGGCCGCCGTCGATCGCGTCGCTGCCCGAGCCGCCGAAGATCACGTCGTTGCCCTCGCCGCCGCGCATGTCGCGGTCGCTGCCGAGGTTGCCGTGCAGGAAGTCGTCGCCGGGGCCACCGTCGATCAGCTTGTCGTCGCCGCCGCTGGACTCGACGATGAAGTCGTTGCCGGGGCCGCCGAGCTCGGTGTCGTCGCCGTCGCCGCCGTCGATCACGTCGTCGCCCTCGCCGCCGTCGACCGTGTCGTTGCCGGTGTAGCCCTGCAGCCGGTCGCGGCCGGGGCCTCCGTAGAGCCTGTCGTCGCCGCTGCCGCCGTCGAGCACGTCGTCGCCCTCGCCGCCGTCGAGCAGGTCGGCGCCGGTGCCGCCGGAGAGCTGGTCGTCGCCGGCGAGGCCGTAGAGCCTGTCCGGCGAGCCGTGGCCGCTGAGCACGTCGTCGCCCGACGTGCCGCTGAGCCTGTCGGCCAGGCGCGTGCCGTCGGTGCGGACGGTGGCGGCGTAGACGCTGCCCGCGAGCGCGAGCAGGGCGAGGACGGCGGCGGCGAGGACACGGACGGACACGGTCCGCCGTATCGGTCGCCGGATCGCGCCGCTTGAGGCGGCGCGCGCGGACTCGGCGTTATTCGTAGGCCAGCGCCCGCAGCACGTCCAGGCGCGCCGCGCGGCGGGCCGGCAGCACGGCGGCGAGCACGCCGGCGAGGCCGGCGAGGACGAGCACGACGATCAGCGACCCGACCGGGATCGCCACCGAGAAGTCCTGCACCTTCTGGATCACCAGCAGCGACAGCACGACGCCGAGCACGACGCCGATGACGCCGCCGATCAGCGCCGTGATCACGGCCTCGAGGCGGATCATCGCGCGCACCTGGCGGCGGCTGGAGCCGATCGCGCGCAGCATGCCCAGCTCGCGCGTGCGCTCGTGGATCGACAGCACCAGCGTGTTGACGATCCCGAACAGCGAGACGACGATCGACAGCGCCAGCAGCGCGTAGAAGAGGCCCAGGATCGACGTCACGTTGCCCGATATCTGGTCCTTGAACTGCTTGGCCGTCTTGGCCTCGACGGCCGGGAAGCGGCGATCGAGCAGGCGGTCGATCGAGCGCTTGACCGCGACCGGGTCCGCTCCCTTGCGATAGCCGACGACCGCGAAGTCGACCTGCGGCTTGGCGAACGTCGTCTGCAGCACGCGGTTGGGCACGGCGACCGCGCCGAGCAGCCCGCCCTTGTCGTGGATGATGCCGCGGATCGTCACGACGACCCGGCTGCCGGTCGGCGCCAGCAGGCGCAGCCGCTGGCCGACGTGCAGGTGCTCGTCGTCGGCGAGCGACTTGCCGACGACCGCGTCGTGCGGCCCGAGCGCGCGCAGCACGGCGTCGCTGCCCCGCTCCCACTCGGTGCGGTAGACGGAGGCGAAGCTCGTCGGGTCGATGCCGCTGACGGCCTTGGTGCCCGAGATGCCGGCGATCTTGGCGACGCCGAAGCGCACCGGCGAGACGCTCGCCACGCCGGGCAGCGCGGCCAGCGCGGTCGTCGTCTCGTCGGCGAACGGCGACTGCCCGCCGCCGGACTCGACGACGGCCTGGCCTCGCAGCCCGAGGTCGATCGCGTCGTCGATCGTCTTCTTGGCCCCGGCGGCGAACACCGACACGAACGTCACCAGCGTGACGCCGATCATCAGCGCCGCGGCGGTCACGGCCGTGCGGCCGGGCAGCCGGGTCGTGTTCTCGCGTGCGAGCCGGCCGGAGATCGACGTCAGCCGCACGAACGGCGCCGCGATCGCCCGCGCCAGCGGCGGCACGAGTCGCGGGCTCAGCAACGCCACGCCGAGGAACAGCAGCGCCGCGCCGAGGCCGAGCAGGACCAGCGCGTGGCTCGAGCTGCCGCCGCCGAACAGCCCGACGAAGACCCCCGCGACGCCCAGACCGCACAGCAGCAGCGCGAACGGCGTCCGCAGGCGCGCGGCGCGCCCGCCCGGCAGCGCGACGCCCTCGCGCAGCGCGGCGACGGGCTCGACGCGCGTGGCGCGCAGCGCCGGCGCGGCGCCGCCGAGCAGCGTGACGACCACGCCGGCGACGAGCGAGACGATCACCGTGCGCGACTCGAGCTGCAGCGACGTGCTCGGCAGGTCGAGGCCGAACGAGGCCAGCAGCTCGCGCAGGCCGAGCGCGACGGCGAGGCCGGCCGCGATGCCGACGACCGACCCCGCGAGGCCGAGCGCGGCGCTCTCGAGCACGACCGAGCGCAGCACCTGGGCGCGCGACGCGCCGAGCATCCGCAGCAGCCCGAACTCGCGCGTGCGCTGGGCGACCGTGATCGAGAACGTGTTGAAGATGATGAACGCGCCGACGAACAGGGCGATGAACGCGAAGGCCAGCAGCGCGGTGCGCAGCGGGCTGATCGCCTTGCGCAGGTCGACCGAGTCCTGCTGGGCCTGCTGCTCGCCGGTGCGGACGTTGACCGCGCGGTCGGGGATCGCGCCGCGGATGCGCGCGCGCAGCGTCGCCGGCTTCGTCGCCGCGTCCGCGGCGACGGCGATCGAGTCCCACGCGTGCGGCTTGGCGACCACGCGCTGGGCCTCGCGCGGCACGAGCACGGCGATCGACGTGTTGCCCAGCGAGTCGATCCCGGCGATCTTCAGCACGCCGACGAGGCGATAGGCCTTGCGCGCCGCCGAGCCCTGCACGGAGACGCGGTCGCCGAGGTGGAAGCCGGCCCGGTCGACCGCGGCCTTGTCGAGCGCGACCTCGCCGGCCGTTCGCGGCCTGCGCCCCTGCACGGCCGTCGTCGTCGAGAACGGGGCCTCCGAGCGCGACGCGACGAAGCTCTGCGAGAGCTCGCCACCGAGCTTGTCGCCCCGGCGGTCGAAGATCGTCGCCGGCGAGAAGATCTGCCCCTCCGCCTTGGAGACGCCGGGGACCGCGCGCACGCGCGCGACCAGCGACTGCGGCAACGACAGCGTCGCCTGGCTCGGGTCGGTCGAGCTGCCGAACGCGGCGCGCGGCGTCAGCGAGACGTCGGTGCCGCGCTGCGCACGCTGGAAGATCGTCTCGAACGCCGAGTTGATCGTGTCCGTGAAGATGTAGGTGCCCGCCATCAGCGTCACGCCGAGGGCGATCGCGAAGGCGGTCAGGCCGAGCCGCAGCTTGCGCGACAGCAGGCCCCGCAGCTCGGCCCGCAGCACGCCTCAGCCCGCCGCGCCCAGCGGCGCCCCGTCGGCGACGATGCGGCCGTCCTCGACCCGCACGACGCGGTCGGCGAACGACGCCGCGTGCTGCTCGTGGGTGACCATGATCACGGTCTGGTCGAAGTCGTCGACGGCGCGGCGCAGCAGGCCGAGCACCTCGTCGGAGGCCTTCGAGTCGAGGTTGCCGGTCGGCTCGTCGGCGAACACGACGGCCGGGCGCGAGGCGAGCGCGCGGGCGATGGCGACGCGCTGCTGCTGGCCGCCGGACAGCTCGGCCGGCCGGTGGCCGAGGCGGTCGCCGATGCCGATCGTGTCGACCAGCAGGGCGATCCAGTCGGCGTCGGGCTCGCGTCCGGCGATGCGCAGCGGCAGCAGGATGTTCTCCCGCGCGGTCAGCACCGGCAGCAGGTTGAACGCCTGGAAGACGAAGCCGATGCGATCGCGCCGCAGCTGCGTCAGGCGGCGGTCGTCGAGGCTGCCGAGGTCGACGCCGTCGACGACGACCGACCCCGACGTCGGCTTGTCGAGCCCGGCGAGGATGTGCATCAGCGTCGACTTGCCCGAGCCCGACGGGCCCATGATCGCGGCGAAGCTGCCGGCGTCGAAGTCGACGGTCACGCCGCGCAGCGCGTCGACGGCGGCCTCGCCCGTGCCGTAGCGGCGCGTGACGTCGGTGGCTGACACGATGGCGCTCACAGGCTCTCCACGTAGGCGAGGACGGCGAGGACGCGGCGGTGGTCCTCGGCGGCCGGGGCAAGGCCGAGCTTGCCGAAGATCGACGTGACGTGCTTCTCGACGGCCCGCTCGGTGATCACGAGCTGCTCGGCGATCGCCAGGTTAGAGCGTCCCTCGGCCATCAGCGCCAGTACCTCGCGCTCGCGCGGGCTCAGGCGCTCGAGCGGGTCCTCGCGGCGCTGGCGGCCGAGCAGGCGGCTGACGACCTCGGGGTCCAGGGCGCTGCCGCCCTCGCCGACGCGCCGCACGGCCTCGATGAAGCGGTCGAGGTCCGAGACGCGGTCCTTGAGCAGGTAGCCGAGCCCCTCGGCGCTGGCGGCCAGCAGCTCGAGCGCCGCGCGCTCCTCGACGACGGCCGACAGCACGAGCACGCCGGTGCCGGGGAAGCGCTCGCGGATCTCCAGCGCGGCGCGCAGCCCCTCGTCGGTCTGCGTCGGCGGCATGCGCACGTCGACGATCGCGACGTCGGGCCGGTGGCCGCCGACCTTGCGCAGCAGGTCCTCGCCGTCGCCCGCCTGGGCGACGACGTCGAAGCCGGCCTCCTCCAGCAGCCGCACGACGCCCTCGCGCAGCAGGACCGAGTCGTCGGCGACGACGACGCGCATCAGCCCAGCACCTCGGCGATCGCCGCGCCCGACAGCTCCGACTTGGCGATGAAGCCACGCGCGCCGCTGCCGGCGACGAGCGGGCCGAAGTCGGCCGAGTCGCGCGAGGAGACGAGGATCACCTCGGGGGCGCCGTCGAGCGCCGCCAGCCGCGCGGCGACGTCGAAGCCGTCGGCGTCGGGCAGGTTGACGTCGAGCAGCACGAGGCCGGGGCGCAGGCGCAGCACGGCCTCGACGGCGCCCGCGCCGTCGGCCGCCTCGCCGACGACGGCGTAGCCCTCGCTCTCCAGCAGCAGCCGCGCGGTCGCGCGGAAGGACGGATGGTCGTCGACGACCAGCACGGTGGTGGGCACCTCGCCATGGTCGGCGGCCGCGGCGGGCACGGCAATACGGCTAGCCACACCCCGCGGCGGCCGCGATCTCGCGGTACGCGGCGGCCGGGTCGGGCGCGCGGAAGATCGCCGAGCCGGCGACGAACAGCGTCGCGCCCGCCTGCGCGCAGGGGCCGGCGGTGCTCGCGTCGATGCCGCCGTCGACCTCGAGCTCGACGCCCGGCCCGATCAGCTCGCGCACGCGCCGGACCTTGTCGAGCGAGCCGTCGATGAAGCGCTGCCCGCCCCAGCCGGGGTCGACGGTCATGCACAGCGCCACGTCGGGCGAGACCTCGGCGAAGCCGCGCGCCGGCGGCGTGCCGGGGTTGATCGCGACGCCGGCGCGGCAGCCGGCCTCGCGGATCAGGTCGATCGCGCGGTGGGCGTGCGCGGTCGCCTCGGCGTGGAACGTGATCGCGGTCGCGCCCGCGCGGGCGAACTCGGCGACCTGGCGCTCGGGCCGCTCGATCATCAGGTGGACGTCGATCTCGGCGCCGAGCCCGGCGAGCGCCTCGACGGCGATCGGGCCCATCGTGATCGGCGGGACGAAGTGGCCGTCCATGACGTCGACGTGGACGATCGTCGCGCCGGCGGCGATCACCTCGGAGACCTGCTCGCGCAGCCGCCCGAAGTCGGCCGACAGGATCGAGGGGGCTACGCGGTTGGTCATGTGAGCAAGGGCCGAGGGACTCGGGGATCGATCATCCGGATTCCTCGACGGCAATGTAGAAGCCGTCGGTGCCGTCGCGGTGCGGCCAGGTGCGCCGCGCGCCCGCGCGGTCCAGCAGCTCCTCGGCCGGCGACAGCGTGCAGGTCGAGTAGACCAGCCGCCCGCCGGGCGCGACGCGGGCGCGGGCGACCTCCAGCAGCCCTCGCTGCTCGGCGGCGAGCGCCTCGATGCGCTCGGGCGTCATCCGCCAGCGCAGGTCGGGGTTGCGCTGCAGCGTCCCCAGGCCGCTGCACGGCGGGTCGAGCAGGACGCGGTCGAACGTCCCGGTCGCCTGCGCCGCGTCGGCGGCGACGACGGTCACGCACGTCGCGCGCAGCAGCTCGCAGCGGCGCCGCAGCGCCTCGGCGCGGCCCGGGTGGCGCTCGTAGGCGACGACCTCGCCGCGGTCGCCCATCAGCGCGGCCAGGTGCGTGGTCTTGTTGCCGGGGGCGGCGCAGAGGTCGAGCACGCGCTCGCCGGGCTGCGGGTCGACGAGCTGCGCGACGAGCTGCGACGCGGTCGACTGGACGACGAACGCGCCGCGGCGCAGGTCGGGATGCGAGGCGGCGTCGAACGGGCCCTCGGGGAGCGTCAGCCGCGCCGGGTCGGGCTCGACGAGCGTGTTGACGCGCACGGCGAACTCGGCCGGCTCGTTGTCGGCCGCCAGCAGCGCGCGCGCCTCGTCGGCGCCGAGCCAGTCCCACCACAGGTCGACCAGCCAGCGCGGGTGCGAGTGGCGCAGCGCGGCGCCCGCGGGCGTCTCGTCGGAGGGCAGCTCGAAGCCGTCGCGCGCGACCCGCCGCAGGACCGCGTTGACCATGCCCGCCGCACGGTGGCCCTTGACGAGCTCGACCGACTCGGAGACCGCGGCGCGGGCGGGCACGCCGTCGAGGAACAGCAGCTGGTAGAGGCCGAGCTGGAGCGCGGCGCGCGCGACGGCGGGCGGCGGGCGCTCGACGAGCGCGGCGATCACGTGGTCGAGCGTGCCGCGGCGCTGGACGGCGCCGTAGACGAGCCGCTGCGCGAACGCGCGCTCGCGCCCGTCGAGCCCGGCGCCCTCGCCGTGCAGCGCGCGGTCGGCGTAGGCGCCCTGCTCGAGCACGCGCACGATCACGCGGTGGGCGACGACGCGGGCCGGCGTGGGCGTGCCGGAGG
>DASZVK010000293.1:0-4430 GCA_035547175.1 Solirubrobacteraceae bacterium | reverse complement strand
CTGCTCGGGCTCGGGCTGATGTCGCTGTCGATGGTCTTCCGCGCTCTTTCCTGGCATGCGATCCTGCGCGCGGCGCTGCCCGGCAGACGCGTCCGCCGGCGTGACGCGCTCCGCGGCACCTCGATCGGCGTGCTGATGTCGGCGACGCTGCCCGCGCGCCTCGGCGAGCCGGCGCGCGCGCTCGTCGTCGCGCGGCGGCTGGGGCGCCCGCGCGAGGCGTTCGCCGCGGTCGTCGGCACGCTCGTCGCGCAGACGATGCTGAACATCGTCGCGCTGATCTGCCTGGGCGCGGTGATGCTCTCGACGGTCGAGCTGTTCGCCGGCCACCACCGCGCGCTGATCGCGATCGCGGTGCTGCCGCTGCTCGTGCTCGTCTGCGTGCTCGGCGCGCCGGCGCTGCTGCGCAGCGGCCTGCCCGCGCGCTCGCAGCGCGTCGCCCGCTGGGTCCGCCAGGCGCGCAACGCGCTGACGCAGGTGCGCGCCGGCCTGCTCGTCTTCCGCAGGCCGCGCCTCGGCGCCGCGGCGACGCTGGCGCAGTTCGCCGCCTGGGGCCTGCAGTGGCTGTCGTGCTACGTGCTGCTCGTCGCGCTGGGCCTCGACCACGACGCCGGCCTCGGCGCGGCGGCCGCGGTGCTGTTCGCGGTCAACGTCACCGCGGTGCTGCCGGCGACGCCGTCGAACCTCGGCGTCTTCCAGGCCGCGTGCGTCGCCGTGCTGCACGGCGGCTACGGGGTCGGCACCGCCGACGCGCTCGGCTTCGGCATCGTGCTGCAGGCGGTCGAGATCGCGACCGCCGTCATGATGGGCACGCCCGCGCTGCTGCGCGAGGGCCTGACCTGGAAGGACGTGCGGATGCGCGTCCAGCACGCCGCGCCGGTGCGGCTCCCGGAGCTGCCGGGGACCGAGGACGGCGCCGCGGCCGCCGACGACCTCGCCTGACGAGGGCTCGGCGAACCATGAGAGTCGCGTGAGAAGCGCCGCGCCGAGGCGTCCGGCGTCGCATCCCGGCGTCGCGCGACGCGTTAACGCGGGCATGCGCAAGCGAGGCTTCGTCGTCCTGATCGTCGCCGTCGTCGTGGCGGCCACCGCGGCCGTCGCGCTGGCCGCCGCGCCGCGCGCCACGACCGGCGCCGCGAGCGCCGTGTCCGCGACGAGCGCCACCGTCTCCGGCACCGTCGACCCCGGCGGCGAGTCGACCACCTACGCGTTCGACTACGGGACGTCGTCGTCCTACGGCAGCTCGACGGCCAGCCACGGCGCCGGCTCGGGGTCGAGCGCGACGACCGTCACGGCCGGCCTCTCCGGCCTGCGCCCCGGCACGACCTACCACTACCGCGTCGTGGCGCAGAACGACTCCGGCACCGCGGCGGGCTCGGACCGGACGTTCACGACGGCCGCGCCCCCGGACGTCGGCACCCCGTCGGCGTCGTCGATCGCGAGCACGTCGGCGACGATCGCCGTCGGCGTCAACCCGCACGGCCGCACGACGCAGGTGGTCTTCGACTACGGCGCGACGACCAGGTACGGCGCGACGACCGGCGCCGTCGCCGCGGGCCAGGGCAGCTCGGCGACGACCGTCCGCGTGACGCTGACGGGCCTCGCCCCGAGCACGACCTACCACGTGCGCGCGCGGGCGACGAGCGACGTCGGCGCGACGACCGGGCCCGACCGCTCCTTCCGGACCGCCCAGGTCCGCGCCCCGGCCGCCTCGACCGGCGGCGTGACGGGCGTGCTGCCGCAGTCGGCGACGCTGACGGGCACGGCGACGCCGCACGGCGTCGCGACACAGGCCTACTTCGAGTACGGCACGAGCACGCAGTACGGGTCGCGGACGGGGCCCGCGAACGTCGGCTCCGGCGAGGCCGCCGTGACGATCCGCTCGACGGTCGGCGCGCTGAAGGCGGGCACGACCTACCACTACCGCGTCGTGGCGAGCAGCGCCGGCGGCACGACGCGCGGCGCCGACCGCACGTTCAAGACGCCCGCGGCGCCGACGTTCGGCGCGCTGACCGCCTCGCACCGGACGGTCGCCTACGGGCATGCCACGGCGCTCACCGGCAACGTGCGCGGCACGGGCGCGGCCGGCGCCCAGTTCCAGCTGTTCGCCGACCCGTACCCGTTCGGCGCGTGGAAGGTCTACTTCGCCAACCGGGCGAGCGCGTCGGGCGACTACCGCATCGTCACCCACGGCCTGCGCACGAGGATGCGCTACTTCGTGCGCGTCTCGGCGGCCGGCACGACGGTCGACACGCGCATGATCCACGTCGACGTGCGTCCGGCCGTGACGTGGACGGTGCGACGCACCTCGCGGTCGCGGCTGCGCATCTCGGGCCACATCCGCCCGGCGGGCGCCGCGACCGTCTACCTGCGCAAGGTCGGCGCGCACGCCGCGGTGACGATCGACCGCGTGCGCGCCCACCCGTCCGGCCCCGAGCGGACGTTCGCGTTCACGATCGCCGCGCCGCGCGAGCGCTCGGTCTACCGCGTCCGCGTCGTGCCCGACACGCACACGCTGGTCGCGTACTCGAGCTCGAACCGCGCCGTCGCCGGCCGGCGCTAGCGCCTAGACGCTCAGCCCGCCGTCCATCGCGATCGTCGCGCCGGTGATGAAGCGGCACTCGTCGGAGGCGAGGAAGACGACGGCCTGCGCGATCTCGTCGGGGTCGGCGTGACGGCCGAGCGGGATGAACGAGTTGAAGATCTCGTTGGCGGCGCCCTTCTCCTGGCCCGTCGCGTCGGTCTCGACGGCGTCCTGGAAGGCGTTGTCGACCGGCCCCGGGTGGATCGTGTTGACGCGGATGCCGCGCTCGGCGACCTCCTTCATCGCCGTGCGCATCAGCCCGACGAGCGCGTGCTTGGAGGTCGCGTAGCCGGCGATGCCGGGCGCCGACGTCAGCCCCACCGTGCTCGACGTCATGATCAGGCTGCCGCCGTCGCGCATCGCGCGCAGGGCGTGCTTGGCCAGCAGGAACGGCCCGACGACGTTGACCTCGAGCACCTTGCGGAAGGACTCCTCCGGGTGCTCGACGATCGGCGCGTTGACGCCGGCGATGCCGGCGTTGGCGAAGGCGACGTCGAGGCCGCCGAAGCGCTCGACGGCCAGCGCGACGACCCGCTCGACCGTGGCCGAGTCGGCGGCGTCGCCGGCCAGCGCGACGGCGCCCTCGCCGAGCTGCGCGACGAGCGCGTCGAGCGCGTCCCGGTCGAGGTCGGTGAGCGCGACGCGCGCGCCCTCGGAGACGAAGCGCCGCGCCGTGTGCGAGCCGATGCTGCCCGCCGCGCCCGTGATGACCGCCACCTTGCCGTCCAGTCGACCCATCGCTCCTCCTCGTTTGCGCGGCGAGACTAACGAGTGGCAGGATGCAGGGCATGTCGACGCCGACCGCCACCTCCGCCAACCCGTACGCGAGCGGGCGCGCGCCCGAGGGCATGCGCACCGTCCGCGACGCGACCTTCGACGCCTTCCGGTCGCTGGGGCTGACCACGATCTACTCGAACCCGGGCTCGACGGAGATCGCCTTCCTGACCGACTTCCCCGAC
The DNA here is from genome assembly GCA_035547175.1 of Solirubrobacteraceae bacterium. Taxonomy (GTDB): domain Bacteria; phylum Actinomycetota; class Thermoleophilia; order Solirubrobacterales; family Solirubrobacteraceae; genus BP-464. The sequence goes on along the minus strand of DASZVK010000293.1, from coordinate 890 downwards.
GACATCGAGTTCGTCCTCGGCCTGCACGAGGGCGCGGTCGTCGGCATGGCCGCGGGCGAGGCGATCGGCGCGGGCGCGCCGCGCCTGGTCCTGCTGCACACGACGGCGGGCCTCGGCAACGCGATCTCGGCGATCGCGACGGCCCGCGCCTCGCGCGCGCCGCTGGTGATCCTCGTCGGCCAGCAGGACCGCCGCCACCTCGCGCTCGAGCCGTTCCTGGCCGGCCGGCTCGAGGGCCTCGGCGGCGAGTACCCGGTGTCGGTGGAGATGCCGGTGCGCCCGCAGGACGTGCCCGGCGCGGTCCGCCGCGCCCACGTCTCGGCCTCGATCGGCCGGGGTCCGGCGCTGGTCGTCGTGCCGCAGGGCGACTGGGCCGAGCCCGCGCCCGAGCCGTACGAGACCGGCGGCCCCGAGCGGCTGGTGATCGCGCGCGCGGCCGACGACGACGCGGTCGACGAGCTGGCCGCGTTCCTCGACGGCGCGAGCGCCCCGGCGCTCGTCGTCGGCGCCGCGGTCGCGACCGACGCGGGCTGGGCCGGGACGATCGCCCTGGCCGAGCGCCTGCGCGCGCCCGTCTTCCAGGAGACGTTCGGTCCGCGCGCCGGCTTCCCGTGGACGCATCCGCTGTTCGCCGGCCACCTGCCGGCCGACCGCCCGCGCCTGCGCGAGGTGCTGGCGCCGTTCGACGCCGTGCTCGCCGTCGGCGCGCCGGTCTTCCGCCAGTACCCGTTCAGCGAGGGCCCGCTCGCGCCCGGGGACACGCGCCTGGCGATGGTCTCCGACGACGCCGCGGAGGTCCGCCGCAGCCCGGTCGACGTCGCCGTCCTCGGCGACCCCGGCGCGATCGCCTCGGCGCTCGCCGCGCGGCTCGACCAGCGCGACGGCGAGCT
>DASZVK010000292.1:0-10118 GCA_035547175.1 Solirubrobacteraceae bacterium | reverse complement strand
GGTCGAGATCCATCGCGCAGAGCCTATGCTCGCCGCGTGGCGGGCGGCGTGCTGGCGCTCTTCGGGCCCACGGGCGTGGGAAAGACCGCGGTCGCGGTGGCGCTGGCCGAGCGGATGCGCGCCCGCGGCGAGCGACCGCTCGCGATCTCCGCCGACGCGCTCCAGGTCTACCGCGGGCTGGAGGTCCTGACGGGCGTGGCGTGCGCGGCCGAGCAGGCGCGGCTCGAGCACCGCCGCGTCTCGTTCCTGCCGGTGAGCGCGCCGTTCAGCGCCGGCGCCTACGCGGCGCTGGCGCACGCCGAGATCGACGCCGCGCTGGAGCGGGGCGAGGCGCCAATCGTCGTCGGCGGGACCGGCCTGTACCTGCGGGCGGCGCTCGCCGATCTCGACCTGCGCCCGACCGCGACGGCGGCGATGCGCGCGCCCTACGAGGGCCCGCCCGCCCGCCCGCCCGCCGAGCTGCACGCCGAACTGGCGGCGCGCGCGCCCCATCTGGCGGCGCGCATCGATCCCGGCGACCGCCAGCGCTTGGTACGCTCGCTGGCGCTGCTCGACGCCGGCGTCGAGTACCCGCCCCCCGACGGCGGCGGCGCACCCGGCCTGTGGACGGGGGCGACGCGCCACCCGACGCGCCTGGTGGCGTTGACCATGCGGCGCGAGGCGCTCGTCGCCGCGATCGACGCGCGCGTCGAGGCGATGGTCGCGGCCGGCGCCGTCGAGGAGGCGCGCGCCGCCGACGCCGCCGGGGCGTCGGCGACGGCGCGCAAGGCGCTGGGCTTCGCCGAGCTGCTGGCCGGCGACGTCGAGGCGATGAAGCGCCGCACGCGCCAGTACGCCCGCCGCCAGGTGACGTGGCTGCGCAAGCTGCCGGACGTCGAGGTCGTCGACGTGACCGGCCGCTCGCCCGAGGAGGTCGCCGCCGAGGTCGACCGCGGCCCGCGGGACGGCGCATAGACTCGGCGCGCGATGCGGTTCGAGAAGTGGCAGGCGCTCGGCAACGACTACGTGATCGTCACCGAGCCGGTCGACGCCGAGACGGTCCGCCGCGTCTGCGACCGCCACGCCGGCGTCGGCGCCGACGGCGTGCTCGTGCTCTCGCCGGCCGACGACCCAGGCCTCGTCGCGCGCCTGCGGATCTTCAACCCCGACGGCTCGGAGGCCGAGCTGTCGGGCAACGGCGCGCGCGAGGCGATCATGTACCTGCACCGGCGCGGCTGGACCGACGCGCGCGAGTTCTCGATCGAGACGGTCGCCGGCGCGATCCGCCCGACGATCCTCGACGAGCGCACGTGCCGGGTCGACATGGGGCATGCGACGCTCGGCGAGGAGGCGACGGTGGCCGGCTTCCGCGGCCTCGAGGTCCGCATCGGCAACCCGCAGTTCGCGATCGCGCTGGCGACGCCCGACGACGTCGACGCGCTCGACCTCGCCGCGGTCGGCCCGCCGATCGAGGCCGACGCGCGCTTCCCGGCGCGCACCAACGTCTCCTTCTGGACGCCGCTGGGCGACGACCGCATCCGCGCGCGGATCTTCGAGCGCGGCGTCGGCGAGACGCTCAGCTCCGGCACGGGGGCGATCGGCGCGGCCGTCGCCCACGTGGTGCGCGGCGGCGGCTCGCCGGTGACCGTCGTGCTCGACGGCGGCGAGCTGGTCGCCGACGTCGGCGCCGACCTGCGCGTCGCGCTCACCGGCTGGGCGATCCCCGTGTTCGAGGGCGAATGGCTAGGTTCCTGACCGCATGGCCACCGCATCCGCACACGGGCTGCTGACCCGCGACATCGCCTCCGGCGTCGTGCTCGACGCCTGGTACCCGCGTCCGGCGCTGGGTCCCGAGCCCGAGCCCGTCGCCGGGCTCGCTGCGCGCGCGGACGATCTGCGCGGCGTGTGCGTCGAGCCGGTCGCGACGGCGATCGCCGACCTCGGCGCGCCGCCGGCCGACGTGCCCGACGCCTACCTGCGCCTGCACCTGCTCTCGCACCGCCTGGTCGCGCCGCACGGCCTCAGCCTCGAGGGCGTCTTCGGCGTGCTGCCCAACGTCGCCTGGACGAGCCTCGGGCCGGTCGCGATCGAGCGCCTCGACGACGTCCGCCTGCGGGCGCGCGCGGCCGGTCTGCACCTGTCCGTCCACGGCGTCGACAAGTTCCCGCGGATGACCGACTACGTCGTGCCGTCCGGCGTGCGGATCGCCGACGCCGATCGCGTGCGCCTCGGCGCCCACCTCGGTCCGGGCACGACGGTCATGCACGAGGGCTTCGTCAACTACAACGCGGGCACGCTCGGCGCCTCGATGGTCGAGGGCCGGATCAGCGCCGGCGTCGTCGTCGGCGACGGCAGCGACGTCGGCGGCGGGGCGTCGATCATGGGCACGCTGTCGGGCGGCGGCACGGAGGTCGTCTCGATCGGCGAGCGCTGCCTGCTGGGCGCGAACTCCGGCGTCGGCATCTCGCTGGGCGACGACAGCGTCGTCGAGGCGGGCCTCTACGTCACGGCCGGAACGCGCGTGGCGCTGCCCGACGGGCAGGTCGTCAAGGGCGTCGAGCTGTCGGGCGCGTCGAACCTGCTGCTGCGCCGCAACAGCCAGACCGGCGCCGTCGAGGCGCTGGTGCGCAGCGGCTCGTGGGGTGGGCTGAACGCCGCCCTGCACGCCAACGACTGACCGCCGCGAGGGCCGTGTCGGGCGTCGTCGTTTCGGCTAGGCTCGCGCGGCCGGTCGCCGTCATCGCTGGTCCTAGGGGGAACGGACGTGGGCACGATCCGCAGGCAGACGTGGTCGCTGGCAGCCGCCGGAGCGCTGCTCGCGCTGGTGGCGCTGGCGCTGCTCGGCGGCGGGCGCAGCGAGGCGGCGGTCAAGAACGCGACCGACGTCCCGTTCATGTACGTGACCGACTACAGCGGCGCGTACACGTTCGAGTACCACTCCAAGACCAACGACGGGGTGACCGTCGACGACGGGACGGGCTACGAGTGGGACGACGAGGTGACCGACGTCGTCACGCCGGCGAAGAACGGCACGTTCCACGAGATCGAGCAGATCACGACGTCGATCACGGGAGCGCGCCGCATCAAGGCGCCCCAGCAGGTGCCGCCGCCCCCGTCGTGCGTGTACTACCTCAAGCCCCAGGTGCGCACCGTCTTCCAGCGCGAGGGCTCCTACGACGAGGCGGTGCCGCTCAAGAAGAACCCCAAGGCGACGGTCACCTGGTCGGTCCCCGAGCCCGGCCTGAAGGAGCCCGAGGGCGTCGTCAGCGGCGCGTTCGGCCTGACCGAGGCGTCACCGCCGGTCATCGCCGGCGAGTGCCCCGGGGGCAAGTTCTCGTTCGGCTACGCCCTCGACGGCTGCGCCGTGTGCAACTTCTCCTTCCCGCTGGCCCAGAAGCTCGGCCAGCCGTCGGCGACGTTCCGCAAGCTCTGGAGCGGATCGCAGGTCGTCTCGCTGAAGAGCATCTACAAGAAGGACTTCGTCAAGAAGTTCCACGAGAAGTGGACCAAGTCGGCGACCTCGCCCGGCGGCAGCGGCACGAGCGAGAGCGCGACGCTGAACGTCAACTCGCAGGTCACGTTCTCGCGGGTGGTGATCTCCGCGGGCGACGCCCACAAGGGCGGCAACAAGGTCGGGACGCTGCTCGAGAAGGAGGGGATCCAGGTGATGAGCGGCATCACGCGATTCCCGTACACGACGGTGACGACCAAGTCCGGCATCACCGGCTACGGCCCCGGCTACGAGACCGGCTCGCCGGAGACGATCGTCGTGCCCGGCATCCCCGAGCCCGGCACCGTCACCGCCGAGATCTCCGGCACCGTCGTCAGCGGCGGCAAGCAGCGCGCCGTGCGGGCCGCGCACGCTGCCGCGGCCGCCGTCGACCTCGGCGGCGGCAGCGTCAAGACCGACCCGACCGGCGGGATGATCGCGCTGAAGCTGACGCCGAGCGCCGCCGGGGCCAAGCTGCTGAAGGCCTCGCACGGCTCGATCCACGTCAAGGTGACGATGACCTTCAAGCCGTCCAGCGGCGCGTCGTCCTCCGAGGCCGTCACGGGGACGATCCCGGCGACGAGTTGACGACGCTCGCCGCCGGGCCGGCTACGCCGTGCCGGCCAGCCGCGCCGCGGCCTGCGCGCAGCGCTCGACCGTCGGCACGAGCGCGACGCGCACGTGGCCCTCGCCGCCGGCGCCCAGGTAGGAGCCCGGCGTGACGACGATCCCGCGCTCGGCCAGCAGCCGCTCGGCGAACGCCTCGTCGTCGAGCGGCTCGCTCCCCGCGGCGCGCAGCCAGAGGAAGAACGAGGCGTCGCCGCCGGCCTGCTCGAGGCCGAGCCCGAGCAGCGCCGGCAGCAGCACGTCGCGCTTGGCGCGGTAGCGCGCGCGGACCTCCTCGACGTGGGCCTCGTCGCCCCAGGCGGCGATCGCCGCGCGCTGGACGAACTCCTGCGGGGCGGTGCCGACGCTCGGGCGGTAGCGCTTGAGCGCGGCGACGACGCGCTCGTCGCCGGCCGCGAAGCCGGCGCGGTAGCCGGGTATCGACGAGCGCTTGGAGAGCGTGTTGAGGACGACGACGTTCGCGCGGTCGGGGAGCTGGAGCGCCGAGTCGGGCGGGCCGCCGTCGAACCACAGCTCGCTGTAGGCCTCGTCGCAGGCGAGCACGAAGTCGTGCTCGCGCGCCAGCGCCGCCGCGCGCTCGAGCCACTCCAGCGGGGCCCGCGCGCCCGTCGGGTTGTTGGGGTAGTTGCACCACAGCAGCGACAGGCGCTCGAGCGGCAGCGCGTCGAGGTCGGGCAGCCAGCCGCGCACCGCCAGCAGCGGCGCCGCGACGACCTCGGCGCCGGCGAACAGCGCCCCGCGCTCGGCCACCGGGTAGCCGGGCGACGGCACGGCGACGACGCCGCCCGGCCCGGCCACGACCTGCGCCAGCGAGAAGATCGCCTCCTTGGAGCCGAGCGTCGGCACGACCTCCGCCTCCGGGTCCAGGCGCGCCCCGAAGCGCCGCGCGACCCAGGCGGCGATCGCCGCGCGCGTCTCGGGCAGGCCGACGGCGAGCGGGTAGGTGGAGACCGGCGCCGCCTCGACGGCCTCGGCCAGCGCGCGGCGGATGAACGCGGGCGTCTCCTCGCGCGGCTCGCCGACGCCGAAGTCGATCACGTCGACGCCGCGCGCCAGCGCCTGCGCGCGGCGCTCGCCGAGCCGCACGAACGGGTACGAGCGCTGGGCGGCGAAGACGGGGCTCAGGCGCACGCGAAGCGCTCCAGCACGTCGTAGGAGCGCTCCAGGGCCTCGATCGACACCCGCTCGTCGGCGGCGTGGGCGAACACCGGGTCGCCGGGACCGAAGTTGACGGCGTCGACCCCCGCGGCCGCGAACTCGGCGACCGGCGTCCACGCCTGCTTGGGCTGCCAGGCCAGCCCGCCCGCCGTGCGCAGGCGCTCGACGAGCGCGTTGCCCTCGGGGACGGCGCCCGACGGGGCGTTGCCGACGACCTCCCACTCGCCGCCGTCCCAGACCTCGCGCAGGCGCCGCTCGGCCTCGGCGGGCGAGCGGCCGGGGGCGTAGCGGTAGTTGACGCGCGCGATGGCCTCGGCGGGGACGACGTTGAGCGCGATCCCGCCCTCGACTCCGACGACCGAGATCGCCTCGCGGTAGGCCAGCCCGGCGAACTCGCGCTCCTCGTAGGGCGCCGCGGCGACCGCGGCGATGCCCTCGGCCAGCCGGTGGATCGCGTTGTCGGCGTCCCACGGGCGCGCCGAGTGGCCGCTGCGCCCGCGCACGGTCAGCGTCGCGTTGAGGTTGCCCAGGCAGCCGGCCTGGAGCGCGTTGGCGGTCGGCTCCATCACGATCGCCAGGTCGGCGCCGCGCAGGCCGGGCCGGCGCTCCAGCAGCGGCGTCAGCGCCGAGTCGCCGAACGGCAGCTCCTCGCGGCCGAAGAAGACGAAGCCGAGGTCGACCGTCCGCGCGGCGGCGTCGGCGAGCGCCAGCTCCACCATCACGGCCAGGCCGCCCTTCATGTCGGCGGCGCCGAGGCCGTGCACGGCGCCGCCCTCGACGCGCCCCGGGAGGTTGCCCTGCGCCGGCACGGTGTCGAGGTGCCCGGCCAGCAGCACGAGCGGACGCTCGCCGCGCTCGGTGACGCCCGCGAGCACGCACGTGTCGCCGACGTCGACGGCGCGGTCGTCGAGCACGGCCAGCAGGTGCTCGGCCAGCGCCCGCTCGCGGCGCGACTCCGAGGGCACGTCGATCAGCTCGAGCGCGCGGGCCGCGAGCGGGGGGAGGGGCATGGGCCTGACTCTAGACTCGGGGACGGTGGAGCAACCTCGCGCCAAGCATCGCGCGCTCGTCGTCGGGGTCATGCCGGAGGGGGACGACCTCTCCGAGATGACCGAGCTGCTGGCGACGGCCGGGGTGGTCGTCGTCGGCCAGGTCGTCCAGCACCTCGACCGCCCGCATCCCAACACCTACGTCGGGCCCGGCAAGCTCGAGGAGGTCAAGGAGGCGGTCGCGCGGCTCGACGCCAACGTCGTCGCCACCGACGACGAGCTGACGCCGCGCCAGGAGCGCAACCTCGAGCAGGCGCTCGACCCGGTGCCGGTCGTCGACCGCACGGCGACGATCCTCGACATCTTCGCCGACCACGCGCACACGGCGGAGGGCAAGCTCCAGGTCGAGCTGGCCCAGCTCGAGTACAACCTCGCGCGCATGCGCGGCCTGTGGACCCACCTCGAGCGCCTCGGCGGCGTCTCCAGCGGCGGCTTCGCCACGCGCGGACCGGGCGAGTCGCAGATCGAGACCGACCGCCGCCTGGCGCGCAACCGGATCGCCGCGCTCAAGCGCCGGCTGGCCGAGGTCAAGGCGTCGCGCGCGACGCAGCGCTCCGAGCGCAGCGCCTCGCACCTGCCGCAGATCGCGATCGCCGGCTACACCAACGCCGGCAAGTCGACGCTGCTCAACGCGCTCACCGGCGCCGAGTCGGTCGGCGTGCGCGACCGCCTGTTCCACACGCTGGACCCGACGACGCGCGTGGCGACGATGCACGGCCGCTCGTACCTCGTCACCGACACCGTCGGCTTCATCCGCAAGCTTCCCCACCAGCTCGTCGACGCGTTCGGCGCGACGCTCGAGGAGACGCGCCTGGCCGACCTGCTGCTGCACGTCGTCGACGCCAGCGCCCCCGAGGAGGACCGCGTCGCGATGATGCGCGCGGTCGAGGAGGTGCTGGAGGAGATCGGCGCCGGCGACCGGCCGCGGCTGCTGGTCTTCAACAAGGCCGACCGGCTCGACGAGCGCGCGCACGAGGACCTGCTGCTCGAGTATTCCGACCCCGCCCGCCCCGCGGTGCTCGTCTCGGCGCTGACGGGGGAGGGGCTCGAGATGCTCGGCGAGCGCGTCGAGGACATGTTCCGCGCGACGCTGCGCAGCGTCGACCTGCTCGTGCCCTACAGCGAGGGCGCGCGCCTGGCCGAGCTGCACGAGATCGCCGGCGACCTCGAGCGCGTCGACACGCCGGAGGGCGTGCGCGTCCACGCGCGCGTCCCGGCGGCCGTGGCCGAGCGCTACGCCCGCTACGTCGCCAACGGCGGCCGCAACGGCGGCGGGCACGCTTGAGGCTGCGCGTCCGCCGCCTGGACGAGGCGGCGATCCTCCCGTCCCGCGCCCACGAGGGCGACGCCGGCTACGACCTGCACGCGATCGAGGAGCTGACGCTGGCGCCGGGCGAGCGGGCCAAGGTCCGCACCGGGATCGCCGTCGAGATCCCCGACGGCCACGCCGGCCTGGTCATGCCGCGCTCGGGCACGGCCGCGCGCAACGGCATCGCGATGGTCAACGCGCCGGGGCTGATCGACTGCGGCTATCGCGGCGAGCTGCAGGTGCTGCTGCTCAACACCGACCGCGTCGTGCCGTTTCAGATCGCGATCGGCGATCGCATCGCCCAGCTCGTGCTCGTGCGCGTGCAGACGCCCGCCGTCGAGGAGGTCGCCGAGCTGTCGCAGAGCCACCGCGGCGACGGCGGCTTCGGCTCGTCCGGGCGCTAGCGCTGCTCGCCGGCCGCCTAGGCGGTGCCGCGAGGGACGACCGCGCCGGCGGCGTCCCGGGCGCCGATGCTCGGGTAGAGCACGCGGACCGCGCCGAGCGCGAGCGTGGCGCCGACGAGCTGCGCGACGACGAACATCGGCACGGACGTGGGCGCGATGCCGGCGAAGCTGTCGGAGAAGACGCGCCCGATGCTGATCGCGGGATTGGCGAAGCCGGTGGAGCTGGTGAACCAGTAGGCGGCGCCGATGTAGGCGCCGACGGCGGCCGGGGCCGTCGCGGTGCGGTGGCTGCGCGCCAGCGCGAGGACGAGCAGCACGAGCCCGAACGTGGCGACCGCCTCGGCCAGCAGGTGGGCGGGGCTCGCGCGGTGCTGGGCGGAGATGCTCGCCGCGGCGCGGCCGAACATGCCGTTGGCGAGGACCGCGCCGGTGACGCAGCCCGCGACCTGCGCGGGCACGCGGACGGCGAGGTCGCGGCGCGTCAGGCCGCCGAGCGCGGCGTCGGCGAGGGAGACAGCGGGATTGAAGTGCCCGCCGCTGACGGGCCCGAACATCAGGATCAGCGCGAAGAGCCCCGCGCCCGTCGCCGCGGCGCTCTCCAGCAGCCGCATGCCCGCGTCGGAGGAGAGCCGCTGGGCGGCGATGCCCGACCCGATGACCACCGCGGCCAGCAGCGTGCTGCCGAGGTACTCCGCGAGCGCCCGGCGGGCGAGCCGGGGCTCGCTCACGGCAGGCGCGCGATCAGCTCGCCCACGCGCCGCTCGATCTCGTCGCGCACGGCGCGGACCTCATCGAGCGGCCTGCCCGCAGGGTCGGGCAGCGCCCAGTCCTCGACGGGTGCGGGAACGTAGGGGCAGGCGTCGCCGCAGCCCATCGTCACGCCGAGGTTCGCCTGCCGCTGCAGCTCGGGGGTGAGCGCCTGCGGAACGCGAGCGGAGAGGTCGATGCCGACCTCGGCCATCGCCCGGACGACCTCGGGCCAGATCGCCTTCGCGGGGCTGGTCCCGGCGCTCTCGCCGGCCCAGCCGTCCGGGGCGTCGCGCTCGAAGAACGCCTGGGCCATCTGCGAGCGCCCGGCGTTGTGATGGCAGAGGAACAGGACGTGGCGCATGGTGACGGCACGATATTCCATTGACAGATATCGACTCAATAGGTATTCGTATATTGATGCCCGCCGATCTGGAACTGGCCCCGAAGACCAAGCGAGCGGCCGGCGAGCGCTGTTGCGAGCCGATCGTCTATCCCGACGTGGAGCGCGGACAGGCGATTCGGATGGCCGAAGTCGCCAAGGCGCTCGGCGACCCGATCCGTCTGCAGCTCGTCGACGTGCTGCGAAGGCACGCCGGCAAGGTCTGCGTCTGCGAGCTCGTGCCGCTCTTCGACGTGGCGCAGCCGACCCTCTCGCATCACCTCAAGAAGCTGCGCGAGGCGGGGATCGTGGACTCGGAGCGCCGGGGCCTGTGGGCCTACTACTACGTGAGGCCCGACGCGCTGGAGGAGCTGACCGCGTGGCTGGCCTGACCCGACGCTAGAGCACCGTGCGCTCGGAGACGAGCAGCACGTGCGAGCGCGAGAAGTCGACGAACAGCCGCTCGTCGGGCGCGACGAGCTCCAGGTACCTCGGCTCGCGCAGGCAGGCGGCGAACTCCTCGACGCTGGGCAGCCACTCCTCGACGATGCCGTCGAACGCCGGCTGCAGGCCGCCCGTCGCGTGCGGCGACGGCAGCACGTAGTTGTGCACGTAGCGCGTGTAGTGGCGCGTGAACTCCGGGATGCCGTGGGCCATCGGGCCGTGCACGTCGACCCAGTAGCGGACCCACTCCTCGCGCGTGGCGAAGCGCTCGGAGCGCGCCGACAGCGCCATGAACTTCACGGCGCCGTCGCCGCGGTCGAACTGGACGGCCTCCCGCGCGACCAGCGCCAGCGCGTCGCCGGCGACGAGGGCGGTCCGCCAGCGCTCGTCGGCGAGCGCGGCCTCGGCGTCGCCGAGCTCGTCGAACCACAGCTGCCAGACCTGCCGCAGCTCGGAGAGCTCCATGCCCGGCACGGCCGCGCCCGCGATCGCCTCGCAGGCGACGGCGCGCCGCGCCGCGCGGCCGGGG
>DASZVK010000291.1:0-2016 GCA_035547175.1 Solirubrobacteraceae bacterium | reverse complement strand
GCCGCCGCGCAGCGCGCCTACGACGGGCAGCGGGAGTGGTGGGCGCTGGCGCACGAGGAGCGCGCCGCGGTGCTGCGCCGCGCCGGCGACCTGTTCGAGCGCTACGCCGGCGAGATCCAGGAGTGGGTCGTGCGCGAGACGGGAGCGATCCCGCCCAAGGCCGGCCTGGAGACGCACATCGCCGCGCAGGAGTGCTTCGAGGCGGCGGCGATGCCCTCGCACCCGTCGGGCCAGATCCTCGCGACCGCGAAGCCGCGCCTGAGCCTCTACCGGCGCGTGCCGGTCGGCGTCGTCGGCGTGATCTCGCCGTTCAACTTCCCGCTGATCCTCAGCATGCGCTCGGTCGCGCCGGCGCTGGGCGCCGGCAACGCGGTCGTGCTCAAGCCCGACCCGCGCACCACGATGTCGGGCGGCTACGCGATCGCGCGGATCTTCGAGGAGGCCGGGCTGCCCGAGGGCGTGCTGCACGTCCTGCCCGGCGGCGCCGACGTCGGGCAGGCGCTGGTCGAGCAACCGCGCGTGCCCGTGATCTCCTTCACCGGCTCGACGGCGGCCGGCCGCTTCGTCGGCGAGGCGGCCGCCAGGCGGCTCAAGCGCGCGCACCTCGAGCTCGGCGGCAACTCGGCGCTGATCGTGCTCGACGACGCCGACCTGGAGCGCGCGGTCGGCGCGGCCGCGTTCGGCTCGTTCATGCACCAGGGCCAGGTCTGCATGACCACGGGCCGCCACCTCGTGCAGGCGAGCATCGCCGACGAGTACGTCGAGCGCCTCGCCGAGAAGGCGCGCGCGATCCCCGTCGGCAACCCCCACCCCGAGCAGGTGGGCCTCGGGCCGATCATCGACGAGCGCCAGCGCGACAAGGTCCACGCGCTCGTCTCGGCCAGCGTCGACGCGGGCGCGACGGTCGCCGCCGGGGCCGAGTTCGAGGGCCTCTTCTACCGGCCGACGGTGCTCACCGGCTTGACCGGCGAGATGCCCGCGTGGGCCGAGGAGATCTTCGGTCCGGTCGCCCCCGTGGTCCGCTTCGACACGATCGAGGAGGCGGCGCGGATCGCCGCCGACACGCCCTACGGCCTGTCGCTGGGCATCCTCACGCGCGACGTGATGAAGGGCCTGGCGCTCGCTGACCGCATCCCGAGCGGGATCGTCCACGTCAACGACCAGACGGTCGACGACGAGTCGCCCGCGCCGTTCGGCGGCGTCGGCGACTCGGGCACCGGCAGCCGCTTCGGCGGGGCGGCGGCGAACGTCGAGGCGTTCACCGAGGGGCAGTGGGTCACCCTGCAGGGCGAGATCCCGCAGTACCCGTTCTAGAACGGATCCGTTCGCTGGCGCCGGCTGGCCAGAAGTCAGACCCCGAAGGAATACTCCGTATTTCGAGGGTCTGACGACGCCGCCAGACGGCAGGCAGCGGGCGCGATCAGGGGTTGAAGTCGTCGTCGAGGCCTATCTGCACGGCCAGGACCAGCGGGCTCGTGCGCGAGGCGAGCGTCGGCACGACCTCGTCGAGCGTGCGCTCGAGCGTCTCGAAGTCGGCGACGTCGATCGCGTCGCAGCCCTGCGCGCGGGCGAGCGCGGCGTGGTCGATGCCGCCGAACGACGGCCACGGGCCGCTGCCGCCGAAGCGCTCGGCGAGCTTGTCCATGACCTTGTAGCCGTCGTTGACGAGCACGACGATCAGCGCGCCGGCGCCGTACTTCGCCGCGGCCCAGTAGCCGTGCACGCCGAACATCGCCGCGCCGTCGCCGACGATCGCGACGACCGGGCGGTCGGGCAGCGCGCGGCGCAGGCCGGCGGCGCCGGGGACGGCGAAGCCGAGCCCGCCCATGGCGGCGCTGACGTAGCCGAGCGGCGTCCTCGCGGGCAGCCAGTGGTTGAGCTGGTGGCGGCTCGACGGGCTCTCCTCGACGACGACCGCGTCGTCCGGCAGGCGCGCGGCCAGGCCGGCGAGCGCGTGCACGGCGAGCAGCGGCCTCCCCGGCGCCGGCGGCGCGGGCATCCCCGGCGCCTCGTGCG
>DASZVK010000290.1:0-3563 GCA_035547175.1 Solirubrobacteraceae bacterium | reverse complement strand
CGCGCTCGGCGCCGACGGGGTGCTCGTCGGGACCGCGTTCCTGCGCAGCCGCCAGTCGGCGGCCACCGAGGCCCACCGGCGGGCGATCGCCGCGGCGGGCGCGGACGACACGGTGCTGACGCGGGCGATGAGCGGCCGGCTCGCGCGCGGCCTGCCCAACCGCGCGATCCGCGTCATCGAGGCCGCCGGCGCGATCGCGCCGTTCCCCGCGCAGAACTGGCTCACGGGCCGGTTCCGCGTCGAGGCCGCGCGTCGCGAGGCCGGCGAGCTGCTGTCGCTGTGGGCCGGGCAGGCGGCCGGCCTGGCCCGGCGCGACGCCGCCGCCGAGGTCTTCGCCGAGCTGCTGGCCGGGCTCGGCCGCCGAGCCCCCGCCTAGCCGGCGTCGACCGCGCGGAACACCTCGGCCGCGGCCTCATGGAAGCCGGGCGGCTGGCCGGCGGCGGCGAGCGTGGCCGCGATCTCCTCCATCTCGCCGACCCAGCGCCACGCCTTGCGCTCGACCGCCGTGCGGCTGGACTCGAGCAGGCGGGCGGCGCCGGGGCGCGAGCGCGCCCACTCGCGGTCCAGCGCGTCGGCGACGCCGAGCTCGTCGGCGGCGGCGTGCACGGCGCGGACGAGCGCGATCGTGCCCTTCGCCCACGCCGCGTAGACCATCTTCATCGCCGACGCCGCGGTCGGCGAGCCGCCGAGCACGATCGCCTCGAGGTCGGTCCCGGCGCACAGCGCCGCGACCTCCCCGGCCCGCTCGCCCGACAGGTACAGCCGCGTCGTGCCGAGCGCCGTCGGCGGGTTGCCGACGATGCCGCCGTCGACCCACTCGGCGCCGCCGCCGCGCACGACCTCGCCGACGCGCGCTGCGGTCTCCGGCGAGACGGCGTTGGCGTCGACGTACAGCCCGGCGAAGCCCAGCGCGGCGACGGCCTGCGCCGTCTCGACGGCGGCGTGCGGCGGCACGACCGACAGCAGCACGTCGCTGCCGGCGACCAGCTCGGCGAGCGTCCCGGCGTCCTGCAGCCCCGCGTCGGCGGCGCGGCCCGCCGAGGCGCCGGAGCGTCCCTCCGAGGCCCAGCGCACGACGGCCCCCGCGCCGGCCAGCGCGCGGCCGATCGCGGCGCCCATCTCCCCCGGGCTGACGAGCCCGATCGCGGGCGTGCTGCGGACGCCGCCGACGGTGGGTCGAATAACCTCCATGGCGAGATGCCCGAGCCTACCCGCACCGCCCTCGGCTCCTGGAGCGGCGGGCGCTTCATGCACTTCGGCGAGGACCTCGCCGACGACCGGCTCCTCGCCCTGCTGCGTCCCGACGACGCGATCCGCACGGTGATCACCGCCGACGTCTACGGCGCCGGCGGCGCCGACGAGCTCGTCGGCCGCGCGCTCGCCGGCCTGCAGCGCGAGCGCTACTCGCTGGTCGGCGCCGTCGGCCACGACTTCTACGAGGGCGAGCGCAACGGCCCCAAGGGCTTCCCGCGCTTCACCGACCCGCGCCTGCGCGGCCCCGAGCGCTACGGCGACTACCTGCGCATGGCGGCCGAGCGCTCGCTGGAGCGCATCGGCGTCGGCCGCTTCGACCTGCTGCTGCTGCACAACCCCGATCGCACGGGCTACACGCACCCGGCCGTCTGGGAGGGCATGGCCGCGCTGCGCGACGCCGGGCTGACCGACGCGCTCGGCGTGGCGCCCGGCCCCGCCAACGGCTTCACGCTCGACGTGATCGACTGCTTCGAGCGCTTCGGCGAGCTGCTCGACTGGGCGATGATCATCCTCAACCCGCTGGAGCCGTGGCCGGGCGAGCTGGTGCTCGAGGCGGCGGCCAGGCACGACGTCCGGCTGATCACGCGCGTCGTCGACTACGGCGGCCTCTTCCACGGCGACCTGCGCCCCGGGGGGCGGCTCCACGACTCCGACCACCGCGGCTTCCGCCCGGCGGGCTGGATCGAGCGTGGCTGGGAGCGCATCGAGGAGATCGAGCCGATCGCGCGGCGCCACGACCTGACGCTGCTGCAGCTCGCCTGCCAGTGGAACCTCGCCCACGAGCCCGTCGCGTGCGTCGTGCCGACGCTCGTGCAGGAGGCCGACGGCCGGCCCGTCGAGGAGCAGCGCGCCGAGCTGGCGGCGCTGCCGGAGGGGCGCGTGCTCAGCGACTGGGAGGTCGCGCAGATCCGCCTCGTCGGCGACAACTCCAACGGCATGGCGCTGAAGGGCGCCTCGCCGGGGTTCACGGGCGAGCCGCAGGCCGACGGCTGGGAGCTCGACGAGCCGCTCAGCGAGCTCGCGGCGCGGTGGGGCATCGACCCCGCGCGCGACCTGGCGTACGCCGGCTAGACGGCCGCTCCCGCGGGCGCGGCGCTGGCCCTACCCTGAACGGCGATGGAGTCCCTCCGGGGCAAGCTGCTGATCGCCGCGCCGGTCCTCGCCGACCCGAACTTCGCCCGCACGGTCGTCCTGATCGCCGAGCACGGCGCCGACGGCGCGCTCGGCGTCGTCCTCAACCGGCCGTCGGAGGCGACCGTGCGCGAGGTCGTGCCCGACCTCGGCGAGGTCGTCGACGACGACGAGCCGGTCTTCGTCGGCGGCCCGGTGCAGCCCGACGGCGTGCTCGTGCTGGCCGAGTTCGAGGATCCCGCCAAGGCGGCGCTGACGCTCGACGGCGACCTCGGCTTCGTCGCCCTGGAGAGCGACATCGAGGCCGTCGGCGGCCAGACCCGCCGGGCGCGCGCGTTCGCCGGCCACGCCGGCTGGGGGCCCGGCCAGCTCGACGCCGAGCTCGACGAGGAGGCCTGGTTCGTGGCGCCGTTCGACCGCGAGGACGCCTTCACCGAGGAGCCCGACGACCTCTGGAGCCGCGCGCTGATCCGCAAGGGCGGCGCCTACGCGCTGGTCGCGCGCATGCCGCTCGACCCGTCGAGCAACTGATGGCCAAGCAGCGCAAGGCGCGCGCCAAGCCGCCCAAGCAGGCCGAGCCGACGGTCTCCCAGCAGCGGCAGGCCTACTACGAGGCCCGCGCGCGCCGCTCGGCGCTCGAGGAGCTGGGGCTGCTCGACGCCGAGCGACAACGGGCGACGCCTGACGCGCGCGCCGCGACCGAGGCGCTGGACTCGTTCGACCGGCTCATGGCGCTGTACGGCATCTGCCGCTGGGCGGCGATGACCGGCGAGCCGCCCGAGCCGTCGGACTGGCAGGACGACAAGGACTGGCCGGCGCCGGAGACCGTCGAGGCGCTGTTCGGCTCGTGGGACGCGGCGCTCGAGGAGGCCGGCGTGCTCGACTCGGCGATCCCGGCGCTGCTCGAGCGGGTCGCCGACGCCCAGCGCGAGCTGACGCGTCGCGGCGAGGAGCTCGAGAAGCGCGCGCGCCGCCTCGAGGAGGAGGCGCAGCGGATCCCCGAGCTCGAGCGCCAGATGGAGCGCCACAAGGCCGTGCGCGAGGAGGCCGACGCCCGCGCCCGCCAGGTCGAGGCCGAGCGCGACCGGCTCGTCGCTGAGCGCGACGAGGCCCGCCGCCGGGCCGACGAGGCGCAGGCCCGCGCCGCGGCGGCGAGCGCCGTGCCGGCCGCGGCCGCC
>DASZVK010000289.1:0-6080 GCA_035547175.1 Solirubrobacteraceae bacterium | reverse complement strand
GCGGCCGGCGGACGACGCCCGCGCCTAGCCGCGGGCCGTGGCCCGCTCGGGCGGCGCCGTGGCGATGCGCCGCCGGCCGCCGGACCTCCAGCGCTCGGCGGCGAGGTACGAGCCGAGCACGATCGCGACGGCCGCGACCTGCGCGACGATCGTCTCGACGTTGGGGAAGACGGAGAACCAGGTGCCCGCCCAGCCGGGGACGTGCAGCCAGGAGACGTCGGTCGAGCCGATCCAGCCGGCGAGCTGCATCTCGTTGACCTCCTCGCCGACCATCACGAAGAGCACGACGACGAGCAGCGCGCCGGTGATGACGAGCAGCCGCTTGTACGGCAGCCGCTGGTGCAGCGCGAACGTCAGCACGCCGACGGCGGCCGTGAACAGCAGGCCGAGGACGACGCCCTCGAGGACGACGCTCGAGCCGAACGTCACGCGCAGGTTCTGCAGGAAGACGACGACCTCGAAGCCCTCGCGGTAGACCGAGGTGAAGCCGAGGATGCCGAGCCCCAGCAGCGCGCTGCGGCCGGCCGCCTCGCCGGGCGCGGGCAGCAGGCTGCGCCGGCGCTTGTGGTGATGGGAGATCCAGCCGGTCCAGTAGACCTTGTGGAAGAACCAGTTCATCACCACGAGCAGGACGACGATCGCGGGGACGCCGGTGGCCGCCTGCACGGTCAGCCCGCCGTCGCCGAACAGCCCGATGAACCAGACGGCGACGAACCACGTCGCCACCGACGCCAGCAGCGCCGCGACGCCGCCGGCGGCGACCGGTCTGCGGTAGACGCGGTTGGCGCCCAGGAAGCTCGCCGTCACCGCGGCGAGCACGAGGATCGTCTCCAGCCCCTCGCGGAACACGAGCACGGCGCTGTTGACCACCGCGGTCGTGCGGCTCATCTGCTGACCCGGCGCGAGGCCGGTCGGGTCGACGGTGCCGCCCGCGGCGTTCCAGCCGAGCACGACGGCGACGACGGCGACCGCCAGCACGACGGCGATCCACAGGTAGAACCCGACGCGCTGCGTGCGCTGGGTGCCAGCGGGCGAGCGCTCCCGCGGCCGGGCGTCCTCGGTGACCGCCGTCGAGACGGTGGTGGGCGGCGCGCTCGCAGTTGCCGACATGACTTAGGGCACCCTACCAGCGATTAGGCGTGCCTAAGGCGCCCGGACGCCGGCCCTCCCACTAGCGTCAGCGCCGATGCGCATCCTCGTAGCCGGAGCCGGCGGGGTCGGCGCGGCCGTCGCCGCGATCGCGCGGCGGCGCGCCTTCTTCGAGCGCCTCGTGCTCGCCGACATCGACGCCGCGCGCGCGCAGGAGGCGCTCGACCGCGTCGGGCGACCCGACCGCATGGAGGCCCGCGCGCTCGACGCGTCGGACCCGGAGGCCGTCGCCGGCCTCGCCCGCGAGGTCGGCGCCGACACGATCCTCAACGCCTGCGACCCGCGTCTGAACCCGGCGATCTTCGCGGGCGCCTTCGACGCCGGCGCGACCTACCTCGACATGGCGATGACGCTCTCCGAGCGCCACCCCGAGCGCCCCTACGAGGAGGTCGGCGTCACGCTCGGCGCCGCCCAGCTCGCCGACCACGAGCGCTGGCAGGCGGCCGGGCGCCTGGCGCTCGTCGGCATCGGCGTCGAGCCCGGCTTCTCCGATGTCGCCGCGCGCTACGCGGCCGACCACCTGTTCTCCGAGATCGACGAGATCGGCGTGCGCGACGGCGCCGACCTGGTCGTCGAGGGCTACGACTTCGCCCCCACCTTCTCGATCTGGACGACGATCGAGGAGTGCCTGAACCCGCCGCTGGTCTGGGAGCGCGACCGCGGCCTGTTCGTCACCGAGCCGTTCTCCGAGCCCGAGACGTTCACGTTCCCCGAGGGCATCGGGCCCATCGAGTGCGTCAACGTCGAGCACGAGGAGGTCGTGCTGATCCCGCGCTGGCTCGACGCCCGGCGCGTGACGTTCAAGTACGGGCTCGGCGAGGAGTTCATCGGCGTGCTCGAGACGCTGCGCAAGCTCGGCCTGGACTCGACCGAGCCGGTCGACGTCCGCGGCGCGCGCGTCTCCCCACGCGACGTCGTCGCCGCCGTGCTGCCCGACCCGGCGCGGCTCGGCGACCGCATGCGCGGGCGCACGTGCGCGGGCACGCTCGTGACCGGCACCGGCAGGGACGGCGCCGCGCGCGCGACCTACCTCTACCACGTCGTCGACAACGAGCGGACGATGCGCGAGGACGGCTCGCAGGCCGTCGTCTGGCAGACGGCGATCAACCCCGTCGTCGCGATGGAGCTGCTCGCCGAGGGCGTCTGGTCGGGCGCCGGCGTGCTCGGTCCGGAGGCGTTCGACGCGGCGCCGTTCCTCGCCCTGCTCGCCGAGTACGGCGCGCCGCACGGCGTCGCCGAGCGCGACCCGGCGAGCCCGGCCGCCGGCTAGAGGCGGTCGCAGGCCGCCACAGGGCGACCGCAGGCGGGCGCCTCTCCCGCGTCGCCCGTCAGCGCCGCTTCGGCGGCAGCGTCCGCGCGAACGCCAGGCCGCGCCGCACCCACGGCGCCAGGCCGCGGGCGGTGCCCACGCCCTCGGCGGCGACGCGCACCCAGCCGGTCATGACGCGTCCGCCCATGACGGCCTCGCTCGCATGCGGACGGGCGAGCGCCTCGTCGTGGGCGTCGGGCCCGACCCGCACGAGCAGCCCGCCGGCGCGCGAGACGGCGACGGCCATGTGGCCGCCGACCAGGAACGCGAGCCCGCCGAACATGCGCGTCTCGGTGACGAGGTCGACGTCCGCCAGCAGCGCGCGGACGCGGTGGGCGAGGTCCTCGTCGTAGGCCAACGCCGCGCTTATCGGCGATGGCCTGCGACTCGGGCGGCCCTAGGAGGCGACCTTCTCGCCCGCCGGGTCGGGGACCAGGCGGATGTACGGGAGCGGCTGCTTGACGCCCTCCGGGTAGCGCTCGGCCTGGATCTCGGGCGTCACGGCCGCCGTCAGGATCACCTCGTCGCCCCGCTGCCACTGGGCGGGCGTGGCGACCTGGTGGTCGGCGGTGAGCTGGAGCGAGTCGATGACGCGCAGCACCTCGTCGAAGTTGCGCCCGGTGGTCATCGGATAGATGAGCACGAGCTTGATCTTCTTGTCCGGGCCGATGACGAACACGTTGCGCAGCGTCGCGTTCTGCGCCGGCGTGCGCTCGGTCGGATCGCCCGAGACGTCCGCGGGCAGCATCCCGTAGAGCTTGGCCACCGCGAAGTCGGTGTCGGAGATGATCGGGTAGTTCGGCGCCGTGCCGCCGTAGGAGGCGATCTCCTCGGCCCACTTGGCGTGGTTCTCGAGCGGGTCGACCGAGATCCCGATGATCTTCGCGCCGCGCTGCTCGAACTCCGGCTTGATCTGCGCCATGTAGCCGAGCTCGGTCGTGCACACCGGCGTGAAGTTGCGCGGGTGCGAGAACAGCACCGCCCAGCCGTCGCCGATCCACTCGTGGAAGTCGATCGGACCCTCGGTGGTCTGCGCCTGGAAGTTCGGGGCCTCGTCGCCAATCGTCAATGCCATGCTCTGAGCTCCTGATTAGGCTTATTCCTGATCTCGATATCAGGTTTTCGCTCTTCATCTTACGATGCCGGGCGCTTCCCCGCACGCCGACCCCAGATCCCGCCGATGTCGACACCCCTCTTCCGCCTCGTCTGCGTTCCCGCCGCGCTCGACGGCGTGGCCGACGACTTCGTCGCCGCCATGCTCCGCGACGGCGAGCTCGCGCTGCTGCGCGACGACTCCGGCCTGCACGGCGTCGACGCCGTCGCCCGGCGCCTGGGCCTCGCCACCGTCCTGCTCGTGCGCGCCGAGCGGGACGCTCGGGCCCAGGAGCGCACGGTGATCGAGCACGCGGCGGCGCTGCCCGTCGTCTGGGTGGCGCCGTCGTTCGGCGAGCCGACGCGCGAGTGGGCGCGCGCCCGCGGCCCGATGACGCTGCTCGTCGAGGCCTCCGAGCCGCTGTCCGAGGACGAGCAGCGCCGCATCGAGCGCTTCGTCGCGCTGCTCGGCCGCCAGACCGAGTAGCCGCGCGCCGCTAGGAGGCCGGGCGGTGCTGGACGGCCTCGGGCGAGGCCTCCCAGAAGTCGTCGACCTTCGTCGCGTCGTGGCCGACCCGGCGCGAGACCGCCCACATCTCGACGGGCTCGTCGCCCTCGTTACGATGCGAGCGGACCGTCGCCGGCGGCACGCGCACCGCGCTGCCGGCGCCGACGCGCTCGATCTCGTCGCCGAAGCGCATCGTCAGCTCCCCGCGCGTGACGATGTACAGCTCCTCGACCTCGGCGTGGAAGTGGCCGGTGCCCTGCTCGAAATCGCTGTGCGGGGGGACGCGGATCAGCGTCGCCGAGAGCTGCTCGAGCCCGAGCGCGTCGGTCAGGCGGCGGAACTCGCCGGGGACGTCGGTGCCGGCGTAGTGGTCGGCGACGTCGTCGGCGCGGACGATCGTATGGTCGCTCATGCGACGGTTGTACAGGAGCGCGGGCGCGCTCGGCGCACCGCGCTCCCGCCGCCCGTGCCGCTACGCCGCGGCCGCCGCTCTGTTGCCCGACAGGTAGCCGCTCGCGTCGGCGTCGATGTGGTCCGCCAGGCGGTCGGCCATCGCCATGATCGTCAGCGACGGGTTGACCGAGATCGTCGTCGGGATGACCGAGCCGTCGCCGACGAACAGGCGCTTGACGTCGTGGGACTCGGCGTTGCCGTCGACCGCCGAGCGCGCCGGGTCGGCGCCCATCCGCACCGAGCCCTGCACGTGCGTGCAGCTGATCCCGCTCCAGACCAGCTCCGTCGCTCCGGCCGCGGCGAGCACCTTCTTGCTCATCTCCAGCGCGTCGTCGAGGCGCTTGCGCTCGACCTCGCTGAAGAAGCCGGTGATCTGCTCGTTGCCGTCGGCGTCGATCGCCACCTGGCCGTGGTTGTCGTCGGTGACCATCGCCAGCACGCCGCCCCAGTAGCGGTACCGCTTCATGCGGTCGACGAGCCGCTGGCCCCAGACGGGCCCGTCCTCGTCGGTCATGCCGCTGGCGAAGCCGATCGGATCCTGGACGGTTGCCGCCTCGAGCATGTAGCCGCCCTGCTCGTCGGTCTGGTTGTTGGTCGAGTGGGCCATGATCGGGAAGATCATGTGCGCGTCCTGGACCTCGTCGAACAGGCCGCAGACCAGCCGCACCGGATGCCAGCCGACGTTGCGGCCGATCTGGTGGCCGCTGGGCAGCGAGCCCATGCCCGAGCGCAGCATCAGCTGGGGCGTGTTCAGGGCGCCGCCGGCGACGACGACGACGTCGGCGGCGATCGTCCGCACCTGCCCCTCGGGGTCGGTGTACTCGACGCCGACCGCGGTCGGGACGCCGTCGCGGTCCTCGATCAGGATGCGGTTGGCCGGGCACTCGGCGCGCAGGTCGAGCCGGCCCTCCTTCCAGGGCGGGTGGATGTAGACGTTCATCGTGTTCTTGCCCGAGTTGGTCGGGCAGCCCTGGATGCACGACCCGCACTGCATGCAGTTGTAGTCCGTGTAGGCGTGCGAGGCCTCGAGCTCGAGCCCGAGCGCCTCGAAGCCGGGCACGAGGTTGCGCACCGCCGGGCTCCAGTCGCGCCGCTCGCGCACGCCGAGGCGCTGCTCGACGCGGTCGTAGTGCGCGGCGAGGTCGGCGATCGTGAACGGCCCGCCGTCGGCGCCGCGCAGGCCGGCGGCCGCCGACCACTTGGCGAAGTCGGCGTCGTGGGCGCGCAGCGCGACCTTGGTGTTGATCGTCGTCGTGCCGCCGACGCAGCGGCCGCCGATGATGAAGACCATCTCGGCGCCGCCGTCGATCGCCGCGAAGCGCGTCGGCCACCAGAGGTCGTGCATCCCGTGGGCCTCCCAGCGGGAGAAGTCGGCCGCGGTGCGGTGCGGGCCGGCCTCCAGCAGGACGACGTCGCGCCCGCGCGAGGCGAGCTCGCCGGCGATCACGCCGCCGCCGGCGCCGGAGCCGACGACGACCACGTCGGCGCTCGGCGACGTCCCCGCCGCCGGGCCCGGCGCGCTCGAGACGGAGCCCCAGTAGGACGTCATGCGCTCTCTCCGATCAGGTA
>DASZVK010000288.1:0-3322 GCA_035547175.1 Solirubrobacteraceae bacterium | reverse complement strand
CTACGACGCCGAGAGCGTCCCCGAGCCGGAGCGCGCGTCCGCCGAGCCGGCCGACGCCGGGGTCGCGGCGCCGCCGCGCGGCCGCGGCCGCACCGCCATCCGCCTGCTGCCCGAGCGCGCGATCGGCCTCGCCGCGCTCGGCTGCGGGGCGCTCGCGGCGGCGATCCTGGCCTTCGAGTTCCTGCGGACCGTCCTCTGACCTTGCCGCTCGCCACGCTCTCCGACCCCGCCGCGATCGTGCTCGCCGCGCTCGGCGCGCTGCTCGTCCTCGGCGGCATCGCCCACGGCGTCGCCCACTGGCTCGGGCTCGATCCGCGCTGGGCCCGCGAGGCCCGCCACGACCTCGCCGAGGCCGGCTGGCGCGTGGGCAGCCTGTGGAGCGAGTTCGTCGACTGGCTGCGGCTCGGGCGCTAGGGAGCGCGACCGGTCCCCTACTCGATCGCCTCGAAGCGCCGGATCGCGATCGCCAGCATCACCAGGCCGGACAGCGCCACGATCCCCAGCTCGACGCCGATCGGCACCTTCCAGCCCCACCAGTCGATGCCGGGGTCGAGGACGTGCCGGGCGCGCGCCGGCGCATCGAGCGCGCGGAACACCGTGCCGCGCAGCGCGTCGACCGCGTAGCTGACCGGGTCGAGCCGCGTGACGACCTCCAGCCAGCGTGGCAGCCCGCTCTGCGGGAACAGCGTGCCGCTGAGGAAGATCAGCGGGAACATCACCGTCTGCATCACGGCCTGGAAGGTCATGAACTGCGTGATCCCGGCGGCGAGCATCACGCCGAACGAGACGAGCGCGAGGCTGAACAGCGCGATCTCGCCGACCAGCGAGGCGAGCATCGCCGGGTCGTACGGGACGTGCACCGCGCCCGCCAGGCAGAGCACGAGCAGCCCCTGGATCGTCGCCACCGTCGCGCCGCCCACGCACTTGCCGATCACGATCGTCGCGCGGCGGATCGGCGCGACCATCATCTCGCGCATGAAGCCGAACTCGCGGTCGAAGACGATCGAGCCGGCCGAGAACAGCGCCGGCATGAACACGGCGGTCGCGAGCACGCCCGGGAACAGGAACGTCTTGAAGCTGAAGTCGCCGATCGAGCCGGTCGCGACGCCCTGCAGGCCGCCGCCGAGGACGAACAGGAACAGCAGCGGCTGCACCAGCGCCATCGCGAAGCGCAGCTTGTTGCGGAAGCTCGTGATCATCTCGCGCCGCCAGACGACGGCGACCGCGCCGGCGTCGGCGCGCGGCCCGCGGGCCGGCACGCGCACGCGCAGCTCGTGGTGGCCGGCGACGACGGCCTCGCTCACCGTCCGCCCCGCATCATGTGGGCGATCAGGCGGCTCGGTCCTGCGGCGGCCTCGGCGTCGCGGATCGAGCGCCCCGTCCACGACATGAAGACGTCGTCGAGCGACGGCCGCGCGACGCTGACCGAGCGGATCGCCACCCCCAGCTCGGCGAACAGGCGCGGCACGAACGTCTCGCCGCCGGCGACGTGGAACGTGACCTCGCCCTCGCTGATCGCCGCCTCGACGCCGAAGCGCTCGCGCAGCGCCGCGATCGCCGCCTCGTCGTCCTCGGTCCCGATCCGCACGCGGTCGGCGCCGACGCCCGCCTTGAGCGCCTCGGGCGAGTCGACGACCAGCAGCCGCCCCGCGTCCATGATCGCGATGCGGTCGCACTGCTCGGCCTCGTCCATGTAGTGCGTCGTCAGGAAGATCGTGACCTCCTCGCGGCGCTTGAGGTCGGCCACGTACTGCCAGATGCCGGCGCGCGTCTGCGGGTCCAGGCCGATCGTCGGCTCGTCGAGGAACAGCACCTGCGGCGCGTGCAGCAGCCCGCGCCCGATCTCCAGCCGGCGGCGCATGCCGCCCGAGTACTCGCGCACGAGCGAGCCGCGCCGCTCGGCGAGCCCGACGACCTCGAGCACGTCGTCGATCCGCGGCCCGATCGACGCGCGCGGCATCCCGTAGAGCTGGGCGTGGAAGCGCAGGTTCTCCTCGCCGGTCAGGTAGCCGTCGACGGTCGTGTCCTGGAAGACGAGGCCGATGTGCCGGCGCACGTCGAGGCGCTCGCGCACGACGTCGTGGCCGGCGACGACCGCCGTGCCGGCGGACGGCTCGACGAGCGTGCAGAGCATCTTGATCGTCGTCGACTTGCCGGCCCCGTTGGGCCCCAGGAAGCCGAACGTCTCGCCGCGGGCGACGTCGAAGTCGACCCCGGCGACGGCCTCCACCTCGGCGTAGCGCTTGACCAGGCCGTGCGCGGAGACCGCCTGGTCGGTGATCGGCGGGGCGACGCTCATCCCGGGCGGCCCATGATACGCACGCGCCCCTCCCGGGAACGCCGCTCGATGCGGCGTTCGCCGCCGCCGGCGACCGCCCCGGGGCCTATCCTGGAGGGGTGCCGCGGGACGGGGGCGGCGGGTTCCGTCCGACCCCGAGCAGACACTTCGGTGTTCACCCTGAAACACCGCCGAGCGCCTCGCAAATTGCGGGGAAGCGGGCTCCACCGCCCGGCTCAGAAAGCGAGAAGAGGACGTGCCGACGACACCGCAGACCGAGACCGCCCACGACGTCCGCGCCGGTGAGGCGCTGACGATCGAACGGGTGTTCACGAGTCCCGGCGTCGACCCCTTCGACACGGTCGAGTGGGAGGTGCGCGACGCGCGCATCGGGCACGGGGACCGCGTCGCCTTCGAGCAGAGGGACGTCGAGTTCCCGAGGTCCTGGTCGCAGAACGCGACGAACATCGTCGCCCAGAAGTACTTCCGCGGGCAGCTCGGCTCGCCCACCCGCGAGCGCTCCGTCAAGCAGATGATCGGCCGCGTCGCCGGCACGATCGCCGAGTGGGGCCGGGCGCGCGGCTACTTCGCCACCGCCGAGGACGGCGACGCCTTCGAGGCCGAGCTGACCCACATCCTGCTGCACCAGATGGCGGCCTTCAACAGCCCCGTCTGGTTCAACGTCGGCTTCGAGGAGAGCCCGCAGTGCTCGGCCTGCTTCATCCTCAGCGTGCAGGACACGATGGACTCGATCCTCGAGTGGAACACCAAGGAGGGCCGCATCTTCCGCGGCGGCTCCGGGTCGGGGATCAACCTCTCGCGCATCCGCGGCTCGATGGAGCCGCTGAGCAAGGGCGGCACCGCCAGCGGCCCGGTCTCGTTCATGCGCGGCGCCGACTCGTGGGCCGGCACGATCAAGTCGGGCGGCAAGACGCGCCGCGCGGCGAAGATGGTCGTGCTCGACATCGACCACCCCGACGTCCGCGAGTTCATCTGGTGCAAGGCCAAGGAGGAGGACAAGGCCGCGGCCCTGCGCGACGCCGG
>DASZVK010000287.1:0-5542 GCA_035547175.1 Solirubrobacteraceae bacterium | reverse complement strand
CGCACGGCGCTGCCCGTCGCGTCGGGGTCCGCGTCGGGCTGGGCCGAGGCGCCGCAGGGCGAGGTCGTCTACCGCGTCGAGGTCGGCGACGGCGTCGTCGCCGGCGTCCACGTGGCGTCGCCGTCGCTGCGCAACTGGGCGCTGTTCGACCACGCCTTCCCCAAGGACGTGCTGACCGACTTCGGCTTCATCGAGCACAGCTTCGGGCTCACGCCCGCGGGAGCGGACCGCTGATGCTCGAGTGGTTCGTCAGGGGCCTGGGCCGCCGGCGCGTGACGACGCGCTACCCGGCGCGGCCCGAGTGCCCGCCGGCCGGCTTCCAGGGGCGCATCGACGTGCTCGACGCGGCCGGGGCGTCGCCGGAGCTCGAGAGGACCTGCCCCACAGGCGCGATCCGGGTGGCGGATGGGATGGTGCGGCTGGACCGCGGGCGCTGCATCCTGTGCGGCGCCTGCACGCGCACCGCGCCGGACCGGTTCGCGTTCCGTTCCACCTACGAGACCGCCTCGTGGCTGCGGTCCGCGCTAGTGGAGGGGGCGGCAGGAGAGGAGGAGGTGGAGCCGCTGCGCCGCACGCTCGCGGACCAGGTCCGCGCGCTGCGGCGCAGCGTCCACCTGCGCCACGTCGACGCCGGCTCGGACGGCTCGGAGGAGTGGGAGATCGCGGCGCTGACCAACCCGTTCTACGACGTCAACCGGCTGGGCCTGTTCTTCACCGCCTCGCCGCGGCACGCCGACGTGCTGCTCGTCAGCGGCGGCGTGACGCACGCGATGCGCGCGCCGCTGGAGCGCGCCTGGGAGGTCATGCCCGAGCCCAAGGCGCTGGTCGCCGTCGGCACCGACGCCTGCTCGGGCGGGCTGGCCGCCGACGGCGCGACGCTGGGCGGCGTCGACGCGCTGCTGCCGGTCGACGTCTACGTCCCGGGCTCGCCGCCCTCGCCGATCGCGATCCTGCACGGGATCCTGCTCGCGGTCGGCGCCCTGCGGGAGGGCGCGCGGTGAGCGCGCTCTACGCCGCGGCGATGATCGCGCTCGTCGCCGGAGCGGCCGGGTCGCTGCTGCACGCCCGCCTCGGGGCGCTGGCCTGCGCGGCGGGCTGCGTCGCGCTGGCCGTCGTCGGGATCGACGCCGCGCTCGGCGGCGGTGCGAGCGCCGGCCTCGGCGGCTGGCTGGGCTACGGCCACCACGCGCTGCGCGCCGACGGCCTGGCCGGCATCTTCCTCGGGCTGACCGGCGTGACCGGCGCCGCGGTCTCGCTCGGCTACGCCGAGCTGCCCCACGACCGCCGCCTGACGGCGCTGCACGGCACGCTGGTCCTGTTCGTCGCCGTCGCGATCGGGGCGACCAACGGCTTCCTCTTCCTGCTCGCGTGGGAGGCGCTGGCGGTCTGCATCTTCCTGCTGGCGAGCGCCGACGCCGGCCGCCCCGGCGCGCTCGCCGCCGGCTACCTGACGGCGGGCCTGACGAAGGTCGGCGGGGCGGCGCTGCTCGCCGCGCTCGGGCTGCTGTACGCCCGCACCGGCAGCTTCGACCTGGGCGCCTGGGCACGGGCCGGCGCGCGGCTCGACGCGGGCACGCGCGACGCGCTGTTCGTCCTGTTCGTGGTCGCGTTCGGGACCAAGGTCGGCACGATCCCGCTGCAGGGCGCGCTCCCCGCCGGCTACGGCGCCGCGCCGCGCGCCGGCGCCGCCAGCCTCTCGGTCGCGCTGTGCGCCGGCTTCTACGGGCTGTGGCGCTTCGTGCTGCAGACGCTCGCGCCGGCGAGCGCGTGGTGGGCCGACGCGCTGCTGGTGCTCGGCGCGATCACCGCGTTCGGCGGCATCCTCTACGCGCTCACCCAGGACGACGTGCGCCGCTTCCTCGGGTTCTCGACCGTCGAGCACGCGGGCATCGCGCTCGTCGGCTTCGCGGTCGCGCTGCTCGGCCAGGCGGCGCACGACCGCGAGCTGGCCGCGGCCGGGCTGCTCGCGGCGACGCTGCACGTCGTCGCGCACGGGCTCGCCAAGACGCTGGCGCTGCTGGCCGCCGACCGCGCCCAGCAGGGCGCAGGCGAGCGCACGATCGACGCGCTCGGCGGGCTCGCGTCGCGCCTGCGCCCGTCGTCGCTCGCGCTCGGCGCCGCGTCGCTGACGCTCGCCGCGATCCCCCCGCTCGGCGGCTTCGTCAGCGAGTGGTTCACGTTCGAGGCGCTGCTGCAGGGCTTCCGCGCGCCGACGCTGCTGGCCCGCCTGCTGTGCGCGCTGGCCGCCGCCGCGCTCGCCTTCACCGCCGGCCTGGGCCTGCTCGCGTTCGCCAAGCTGCTGGGGTTCACGACGCTCGGCCCGGCGCGCACGGGGTCGGCGCGGCGCGCCGCCGAGGCCGGCCCGGCGCTGTCGGTCGGCGCGCTGACGGTGGTCGTGGCGTTCCTGGGGACCGTCGCGCCGTGGGAGGTCCAGCTGCTCGGCCGCGGGCTGGCGGCGACGCTGGGCTTCGACCCGTCGGGCGCCGCGCTCAGCCACCCGCTGGTGCTCGGGCCGGTGTTCGCGGACTTCTCCGTGCTCGCCCCGACGTGGCTGTCGATCGTGCTGCCCGGCTACGCGGCGCTGGCCGCGCTGATCGTGCTGGCGCGCAACCGGCGGCCGGCGCGGCGCGCGCCGGTCTGGGTCACCGGCAGCGGGGCGCAGCTGCCGGCGGTCCAGTACCGCCCGTCGGCCTACTCGAACCCGATCCGCGTCGTGCTCAAGGGCATCCTCGCCTACCGGACGACGCAGGTCGCCGAGGAGGGCGGGACGGTGCGCCTGGAGACGCGCGTCGTGCTCGCCGTCGACCGCCTCGTCTACGCGCCGCTCGCGCGGGCGGCGCTCGCCGTCGCGCAGGTCGTGCGCGCCAGCCAGTCCGGCCGGCTGGGCGACTACCTGCTCTACATGCTCGCCGCGCTCGTCGTCGTCCTCGCCCTGGTCCCGATCCTGCACTGACATGTACCAGCGAATCCTCATCGCCTGGGACGGCTCCGACGTCGCCCTGCGCGCCTTCGACGCCGCGATCGACCTCGCGCGCCGCTACGAGGTCGAGCTCGTCGCCGCGTCGGTCGCCTACTCCCCCGCCCACGCCGAGACCGCGGGCGACCGCAGCGAGTCCGCCGCCGCGGCCGAGCGCTACCTGCGCGAGACGTTCGCCGAGGTCCGCGACCGCGCCGAGCGCGCGGGCGTCGACGTCGAGCACGTCGTCATCGAGGGCGACGAGCCGGCGGCGGCGCTGCTGGACCACTGCCGCGAGCACGCCTTCGACCTGCTCGTCGTCGGCCATCACCGCTCGAACCGCGCCGGGCGCCTGCTGCTGCGCGGCGTCGCGCACGCGCTGCTCGACCACGCCTCCGTGCCGGTCCTCGTCGTCACGGAGAACGGCAGATGACCGCACGGGGCGACATAGTCCCCTAGCCGCCTCGCATGCCGCACATCGACCGTCGTGAGTTCGCCGCCATCTTCGCGGGCGGCGCGATAGGCGCCCTCGCGCGCGTCTGGCTGAGCCTGCACACGTCGGCGGCGGCGCCCGACTGGCCGTGGACGACGTTCGCGATCAACGTCGGCGGGGCGTTCCTGCTCGGCTACTTCACGACGCGCCTGCAGGAGCGCCTGCCGCTGTCGGCCTACCGGCGGCCGCTGCTGGGGACGGGCTTCTGCGGCGCGCTGACGACGTTCTCGACGATGCAGGCCGAGCTGCTGAGGATGCTCGACGCGCACCGCTACGGCCTCGCCGTCGGCTACGCCCTCGCCAGCGTCGTGCTCGGCTACGCGGCGATCCATCTCGCCAGCGCGCTCGTCCGCCGCGTGCGGGTGGTCGCGTGAGCGCGCTCGACTGGCTGATCGCCGCGGTCGCCGGCGGCCTCGGCGCCTACGCGCGCTTCTTCGTCGACGGCGTCGTCTCGCTGCGCGCCGGGCGCGAGTTCCCCTACGGCACGCTGATCGTCAACCTCAGCGGCGCGGTCGCGCTGGGACTGATCTCCGGCGCCGCCCTCAGCCACACCGGCGAGACGCTGCTCGGCACGGCGACCGTCGGCGCCTACACGACGTTCTCGACGTGGATGCTCGAGACGCAGCGGCTCGCCGAGGACGGCGAGGTCGCGCCCGTCTACCTCAACGTCCTGGTCAGCCTCTTCGCCGGGCTCGGCGCGGTCGCCCTGGGCCGCGCGATCGGCCACCACCTGTGAACGACGACTGCCTCAAGCTGACGACGTACTTCGGCGAGCGCGACCGCGTCCCGCACGCGTTCCTGGCCGACGAGCTGCTCGACCTCTACGGCCGCGCCGACGTCCACGCCAGCATCCTGCTGCGTGGCGCCCAGGGCTTCGGCCTGCGCCACCACCTGCGCACCGACCGGCTGCTGACGCTGTCGGAGGACCTGCCGCTGGTGTCGATCGCCGTCGACACGCGCGAGCGCATCGAGGCGCTGCTCGACGACGTGCGCGCGATCAAGCGCAAGGGCCTGCTGACGCTCGAGCGCGCGCGGATGCTCAGCGGCGACATCGAGCCGCTGCGCCTGCCCGAGGGCCACGACGAGGCGACCAAGCTGACGATCTACGTCGGGCGCGGCGAGCAGGCCTACCGGGCGCCGGCGTTCATGGCGATCTGCGAGCTCCTGCACAGGCGCCGGGTCGCCGGCGCGACCGTCCTGCTCGGCGTCGACGGCACGACGCACGGCCGCCGCTTCCGGGCGCGCTTCCTCGGCAGCAACGCCGACGTCCCCGCGATGGTGATCGCCGTCGGCTCGGGCGAGCGGATCGGGCGCGTGCTGCCGGAGCTCGGCGGCCTGCTGCGCCGGCCGCTGATCACCGTCGAGCGCGTGCACGTGCTCAAACGCGACGGCGAGCTGATCGGCCGACCGCCGGAGCTGCCCGGCAGCGACGGGCACGGCCTCGCGCTGTGGCAGAAGCTGATGGTCTACACGTCCGAGGCGGGGCGCGTCGAGGGCCGGCCCGTCCACGCCGAGATCGTCCGGCGGCTGCGCGAGCGCGGCGCGCGCGGCGCCACCGTCCTGCGCGGCATCTGGGGCTTCCACGGCGACCACGCGCCGCACGGGGACAAGCTCCTGCAGGTCCGCCGCCACGTCCCCGTCGTGACGATCGTCGTCGACGAGCCCGAGCGGATCGCGAGCAGCTTCGACGTGATCGACGAGCTCACGCCCGAGCGCGGCCTGGTCACCTGCGAGACCGTCCCGGCGCTCGCGGCGCTGGCCGCGCAGCGCAGCCACGGCGGGCTGCGCCTGGCGAGCCCCGGGCGCCCGTAGCAGAATCGCGCGGTGGCCACGGTGCCCGAGCACGCCGCCGACGACCTGCTCGCCGAGGTCGACGCGCTGGTGCGCCGCTGGCTGGAGGTCGCCGCCGCCAGGCCCGCGCACCGATCGGCGCGCCGCCTGGCCGACGTGCTGCGCGACCCCGCCGGGCTGGACTTCACGGTCGCC
The DNA here is from genome assembly GCA_035547175.1 of Solirubrobacteraceae bacterium. Classification (GTDB taxonomy): domain Bacteria; phylum Actinomycetota; class Thermoleophilia; order Solirubrobacterales; family Solirubrobacteraceae; genus BP-464. Next base: position 107 of record DASZVK010000287.1, on the reverse strand, counting down.
TTCGTCGACCGGGTCGTCCGCCCCGAGGACGCGCGCGTGTGCGCGCGGAGCCTGCGCGAGCTGGCCGCCGACGTGCCGGCGTTCGTCCCCCGACCATCCCGCGCGGC
>DASZVK010000286.1:0-2598 GCA_035547175.1 Solirubrobacteraceae bacterium | reverse complement strand
CCTCGACGCGCTCCCCGACCGTGAGGCCGCCCGCGCGCGGCTGGAGGAGGCCGACCGGCTCGACGCCGAGGCGGCGCGCCGCGAGGGCGAGGCCGTGGTCGCCGCCGAGACGGCACTCCGCACGGCCGACCTCGACGAGGCGCGGGCGCTCGGCCTGGGCGGCGTCCCGGCCTTCGTCATCGACCGCACGTACCTCGTCTCGGGCGCCCAGCCGCCGGACACGCTGCTCGGCGCGCTGCGCCGCGCCCGGGAGGCGCCCGCGTCGACCGCCGCATGAGCGGCGCCGTCGTCACCATGCCCCGCCGGGCGTCGGCCGTGCTCGCCGCGGTGCGGGCCAGGGCGACGCTGCTGGCGCTCGCGACGGGCCACATGGGCGCCGACTTCTCGCAGGGCGCGGTCGCGGCGATGCTCCCGTTCCTGCGCGACCACCGCGGCTACAGCTACGCGCAGGGCACGGCGCTCGTGCTCGCGATGAGCCTCGGCACGTCGCTCGCCCAGCCGCCGTTCGGCCACCTCACCGACCGCCGCCGCGTGCCGGCGCTGGCGCCGCTCGGCGTGATGGTCGCCGCGGCGTCGATCGCGATGCTCGGCGAGATCCGCGACCACGCGCTGCTGTTCGTCGTCGTGCTGGTCGGCGGCTTCGGCGTCGCCGCCTTCCATCCGGCCGGCGCGCGCGTCGCCGCGCGCGCGTCGGGCGATCGCCGCGCGGTCGGGATGAGCATCTTCCAGACGGGCGGCAACATCGGCTTCGCGCTCGCGCCCGCGGTCGTCGCCCTGCTGGTCGGCGGCCTGGGCCTGCGCGGCACGCTGCTCGTCGCCTGCGTGCCGCTCGCCGCCGCATGCGTGCTCGCGGTCGTGCTCGCGCGCCATCGCGCGCTGATCGCCGCGGCCGAGCACGCGGCCTCGGCCCACGGCCACGGCGAGGACCGCTGGTCGGCGTTCTGGCGCCTGGCCGCCTCGGCGACGCTGCGCTCCGGCGTCTACTTCGGCCTGCAGTCGTTCGTGCCCGCCTACTTCGTCGCGCGCTTCGGCGCCTCGTCGGCGACCGGCGACGCGGCGCTGACGCTGATCCTCGTCGCGGGCGTCGGCGGCACGCTCGTCGGCGGCCAGCTCGCCGAGGTCGTCGGGCGCCGGCTCGTGCTGATCGGGTCGCTGTGCATGGTCCCGCCGCTGATGGCGCTCGCGCTGCTCGCGGGCGAGTGGCTGGCGTTCCCGCTGCTCGCGCTCGTCGGCTTCTTCGCGATCGCGAACATGACCGTGACCGTCGTGATGGGGCAGGAGTACCTGCCCAGCCGCCTGGGGACCGCGTCGGGCGTGATGCTCGGCCTGACGATCAGCGCCGGCGGCGGCATCGCCGCGCTGTTCGGCATGCTCGCCGACGCGACCTCCCCGCGCACCGTCCTGTGGGTCCTGTGCGTGCTGCCGCTGCCGGCGATCGCCGTCGCGCTCGGGCTGCCCGACACGCGGCCGCGCCCGGCGGCGCCGGTGGCGGCGACCGCGTAGCCCCCCGCCCGGCGGGCCGGGGTTCCGGCCTGGGCTGCTGCTAGACATCAGCGCATGGCCCGACCCCGTCTCCGCTTCGCCCTGCTCGCGCTCGCCCTGCTCGCCGCCGCCGCGCCGGCGGCCGCCCACGCTGACGTCGAGGTGGGCATCAGCGACCAGCAGGCCTCGACCTTCACCAACCCGCTGTTCGCACCGCTCGACCTCGGCATCGCCCGCTACATCGCGCCCTACGACGTGATGAGCGACAAGACGCGGCGCAAGCCGATGGACGCGTGGCTCAAGGCCGCCCACGCCGCCGACGAGGACATCCTCGTCGCCTTCGAGCACTCCTACGTCAAGTCCAAGGCGACCAAGCCGCCGACGATCGCGGCGTACACGAAGGCGCTGCAGTCGTTCAAGAAGAAGTACCCCTACGTCAAGGCGATCCAGCCCTGGAACGAGGCCAACCGCTGCCAGCGCGTGCTCGCCGACGGCGGCGTCGTCGGCCAGCCGATCTGCCACGACCCGGAGATGGCCGCCGAGTACTACATGGCGGCGCGCAAGGTCTTCCCGAGCGCCAAGGTCACCGGCCTGGACATCCTCGACCAGGAGCAGGTCGCCTCGTCGGTGCGCTACGTCAAGGACTTCCTCAAGTACGCCAAGCCCCGGCCCAAGTACTGGGGCGTGCACAACTACAGCGACACGAACCGCTTCAGCCAGTCGCGCACGAAGGCGCTGATCAAGGCGACCGGCAGCGGCGAGATCTGGCTGACGGAGACCGGCGGCATCGTCCGCTTCCCGCCCTCGTTCCCGCTGAACACCAAGCGCGCGGCCAAGGCGCTCGGCTGCATGTTCACGATCGCCAAGTCCAACTCGCGGATAACGCGGCTCTACATCTACCAGTTCAACGGCGCGCCGGCGAACTCGTCGTTCGACGCCGGCCTGATCAGCGTCAACGGCCACAGCATCCGCCAGGGCTACAACGTGGTCAAGGACCGCAAGACGGCCCTCTGCCACCCGTAGCGCCGGCGTCCTCGTCCGGCCGCATCGGCGCCTCCCCAGTTCTGGGGAGGCGTGCGCTGGACCCCGGTCAAGGGCGGCGCTCGGGTGCCGACC
>DASZVK010000285.1:0-5646 GCA_035547175.1 Solirubrobacteraceae bacterium | reverse complement strand
CGCTGCGGCGCGGGCCGCGGTCGCGATCACGATCGCGGCGCGGACCGCCGCCGTTGCCGCCGCCGCTGCCGACGCCCGCCAGCTCCTCGACCGACTTGCCGGCGATCTCCGGGTCGGTGGCGAGGCGCAGGCCGATGCGGCCGCGCTCGCGGTCGACCTCGACGACCTTGACGTGGACCTCGTCGCCCTTGCTGAACACGTCCTCGACGGTCTCGACGCGCTCGCCGGGCGAGACGTTGGAGATGTGCAGCAGGCCGTCGGTGCCCTTGACGAGCTCGACGAAGGCGCCGAACGTAGTCGTCTTGACCACCTTGGCGGCCGGGAACTCGTCGCCGACCTCGACCTCCTTGAGCATCGTCGTGATGCGGTCCGAGAGCGCCTCGCCGAGCTCGCCGTTGGCCGAGTAGATCAGCACCTGGCCCTCGTCGTTGACGTCGATCTGCGACTCGAACTCCTCCGACAGGCCGCGGATCGTCTCGCCGCCCTTGCCGATCAGCAGGCCGATCTTCGACGGGTCGATCTGGACCTGGATGATGCGCGGCGCGTACTTGGACAGCTCCGCGCGCGGGCCGTCGATGACGGCGGCCATCTTGCCGAGGATGTCCAGCCGGGCCTCCTTGGCCTGCGCGAGCGCGTCGCGCAGGATGTCGAAGGTCACGCCCGTGATCTTGATGTCCATCTGCAGGGCGGTGATGCCCTCCGACGTGCCGGCGACCTTGAAGTCCATGTCGCCGAGGTGGTCCTCGACGCCGGCGATGTCGGTCAGGACGATGTAGTCGTCGCCCTCCTTGATCAGGCCCATCGCGATGCCCGCGACCGGCGCCTTGATCGGCACGCCCGCGTCCATCAGCGCCAGCGACGAACCGCACACCGACGCCATCGACGACGAGCCGTTGGACTCGAGGATGTCGGACACGACGCGGATCGTGTACGGGAACTCCTCGATCGACGGGACGACCGGCACGAGCGCGCGCTCGGCCAGCGCGCCGTGGCCGATGTCGCGGCGCTTGGGGCCGCGCATCGGGCTCGCCTCGCCGACGCTGTAGGGCGGGAAGTTGTAGTGGTGCCAGTAGTACTTCTTGGTCTCCAGGCCAAGCGTGTCGAGGCGCATCTCCTCCTTGAGCGTGCCCAGCGCGGCGACCGACAGGGCCTGCGTCTGGCCGCGCGTGAACAGCGCCGAGCCGTGGGCGCGCGGCAGCGGGCCGGCCTCGATCGTGATCTGGCGGATCTCCCGCTCCGAGCGGCCGTCGGGGCGCTTCTTCTGGACGGCGATGCGCTCGCGGATGATCGTCTTCTCGAGCCTGTCGAAGGCGAGCTGCGCCTTGGCCCGGTACTCCTCGTAGGTCTCGGCCTCGGGGTCGCCCGAGTACCGCTCGAGGATCTCCGCCTCGACGGCCTTGGTCGCGTCCTGGCGCTCGAGCTTGTCGACGACCTGCGTGGCGGCGTCGAGGGCGGCGCCGTGCGACGCCTTGATCTGCTCGAGCAGGCCCGGGTCGACCTGCGGGGCGACGACCTCGCGCTTGGGCCTGCCGGCCCGCGCGGCCAGCTCGCGCTGCGCGTCGCAGAGCTTGCGGATCGCCGTGTGGGCGATGTCCAGCGCGTCGAGGATCTCCGCCTCGGGGATCTCGTTGGCGCCCGCCTCGACCATCAGGATCGCCTCGTCGGTGCCGGCGACGACGAGGTCGAGGTCGGTGCCCTCCAGCAGCGAGTCCTCGGGCGGGTTGACGACGAAGTTGCCGTCGATCTTGCCGATCCGCACGGCGCCGACCGGGGTCGGCAGCGGCACGTCGGAGATCATCAGCGCCGCCGACGCGGCGTTCATCGCGAGGATGTCGTAGGGGTGCACGTGGTCGACGCTCAGCGGCATCGCGACGATCTGCGTCTCGAAGTGCCAGCCCTTGGGGAACAGCGGCCGGATCGGGCGATCGATCATGCGCGCGGTCAGCGTGCCCTTCTCGGTGCTGCGGCCCTCGCGCTTGAAGAACGAGCCGGGGATCTTGCCCGCGGCGTACATGCGCTCCTCGACGTCGACCGTCAGCGGGAGGAAGTCGACGTCGCGCAGGTTGCCGACGGTCGCGGTGCCGAGGACCATCGTGTCGCCCTGGCGGATGACGACGGCGCCGGAGGCCTGCTTGGCCATCCTGCCCGTCTCGAACGTGATCTCGTTGCCAGCGATCTCCACCGAGACCGTTGTCACGCCGTCACTCATATGTGCCTACCTTCTGGGCGCCCTTCGGTCGGCGGCCCTCTTAGCTTCTCTTATCCCTTGTGTCCGAACGGACTCATGGTAGCGGCGGCCACGCGCCGGGAGGGCATCGCGCGCGAGCGGCGGCGCGTCGGCGGCGGGCGCGCCGGGACGCCGGGTCCGCGGCCGCTAGGAGGCGCGCTCGACCGCCGCCAGGCCCTCGAACAGGAGCTCGGCGGGAGGCAGGTCGCCCGGGCTGTCGGCCAGGTGGCTCCAGCGGACGACGCCGTCGGCGTCGGTGACGACGAGCGCGCGGTTGGTCATGCCGCCGGGCTCGAAGTAGGCGCCGAACGCCTTCGCGGTCGCGCCCTTGGGCTCGAAGTCGCTGAGCTGCTGGATCGCGATCCCGAGCTTCTCCTTGAACGCCTTCTGCGAGAAGAACGGATCGGTGGAGACGCCGAAGATGCGCGCCCCCTTGGCCTCGATCTCGCCGAGGACGCCCTGGTAGACCTGCAGCTGGTCGGTGCAGACGGGGCTGAAGGCGAACGGGTAGAAGACGAGGATCGTCGTCTGGCCGACGAGGTCGGCGCGCGTGAAGTCCTCGCCGTCCTCGGTCTTGAGCGTGAGCTCGGGAGCCGGCGTGCCCGGCGCGATGATGCTCATCGGCGGAGCCCGAGCTCCTTGATGAGCGCGCGGTAGCCCTCGAGGTCCTTCTTCTGCAGGTAGTTGAGCAGCCGGCGGCGCTGGCCGACGAGCATCAGCAGCCCGCGGCGCGAGTGGTGGTCCTTCTTGTGCTCGCGCAGGTGCTCGGTGAGGTGGTTGATGCGCTCGGTGAGCAGCGCGACCTGGACGCGGGTGTTGCCCGTGTCCTGCTCGCCGGAGCCGAACTTGGAGACCAGCTCGCGGGTGCGCTCTGCCGTCAGCGTGCTCATGCGACCGCGCAGGGTAGCAACGCGGCCCGCGCCGTCACGCCGCGGGCGACGCGGCCGCGCACACCGCGCGCGCCTCGTCGACGTCGCGGCGCATCTGCTCGAGCAGGTCCTCGACGGCCGGGAAGCGCCGCTCGCCGCGCAGGCGCTTGAGGAGCTCGAGCTTCAGCGTGCGGCCGTAGAGGTCCCCCTCCCAGTCGATCACGAACGCCTCGATCAGCTCGCCCAGGCCGGTCTGGAACTGCGGGCGCACGCCGATGCTGACGGCCGCGGGCATGCCGTCGGCGAGCGCCGCGTAGACGCCGTGGCCGGGGACGACGTAGCCCTCCGGCGGGATGAGGTTCGCCGTCGGGAAGCCGAGCGTGCGACCGCGCTTCTCGCCGTGGACGACCTCGCCGCTCATCGTGAACGGGGCGCCCAGCAGCGTGTTGGCGTACTCGACGGCGCCGCCGAGCAGCAGGCCGCGGATGTGGCTCGAGGAGACGATCTCGCCGTCGACCTCCAGCAGCGGCGTGATCTGCGTCTCGAAGCGCCCGTCGGCGGCCAGCAGCGCCGCGTCGCCGGCGGCGCGATGGCCGAAGCGGAAGTTCTCCCCGACGGCGACGCGCCGCACGCCGAGGCGCTCGACGAGCACCTCGTCGACGAACGCCTGCGGCGAGCTCGACGCGAAGCGCTCGTCGAACGGGACGACGACCAGCTCCTGCACGCCGAGGCCGGCGACGAGCTCGGCCTTGCGCTCGAGCGTCGTCAGCAGCGGCGGCGCCGCCGCGGGCGCGATCACCCGCGCCGGGTGCGGCTCGAAGGTCACGACCGCGTCGCTGCCCGCGATCACGCGCCGGTGGCCGAGGTGGACGCCGTCGAACGTCCCCAGCGCCGCGCGCCGGGCGCGCGGCTCGGCGTCTGACAGCGCGACGATCCTCACCCGCGGAACCCTACGGCGCTGCCGCATCTCGGGCAGCCTCGGCGCATCTGGACTCCACCCGCGTTTTCGGGCGATCGGCCTTCATGCGGCGACGGCGATCTCGGCCTTTCTGTCTCGGTCTCGCTGGCCCCTTGCTGACCCCCGCGGCTCCGGAAGCGCCTCGCCGAGGTCCTCGTCGAGCAGGTGCACGTACACCGAGAGCGTGAACGCGGGCGAGTGATGGCCAAGCCACCGCTGGACCTGCACGGCGTTGCGTCCGCCTGCGAACAGCCGCGTCGCGCAGGTGTGGCGCAGCGTGTGGAACCCCGCCCACGGAACGCCGGCCTCTTCGCGCGCGGGCTCGAGCGCCGCCTTGTGGAGGTTGGCGTACTCGTACGGCTTACCCGTCGCCGTGCAGAAGACGAGGTGCATCGGCTCCGGGTACTCGCTGGTCCGCTGGTGGCGGCGCAGCTCGAGCACGAGCTCATGGCTCAGCGGCACCTTCCTGCGCCCGTGCTTGGACTTCGGGGGTCCGAAGCGGCCGCGGCGCCACGCCCGGCGGACGTGCACGTGCGGCGATGAGCCGTTGAGCACGACGTCGGTCCAGCGCAGCGCGAGCGCTTCGCTGATCCGCAGGCCGGTCGCCGCGAGGAGACGCATGAGCAGCCGGTAGCGCGCCGGCGTGACGGCGAGGAACACGGCGAGCTGGTCCGTCGTGAGCGCGCGGGCGGGCACAGCGTCCTCGTCGAGATCTCCGCCGCTGGCGATCCGGCGGGCCTCATCGCGCTTCGGCAGTCGTAGACCGTGAGCAGGGTTGGCGGCGACGAGCTCCTCGTCGACGGCGCTGGAGAACATCGCGCGCAGCACGGTGGCGATCCGCTCGATCGTGCCGTCCGCGAGGTAGACGCCTCCCGCCTGCGGATCGCGGCCGGCCGCGATCGCCTCCGCGCGGGCCCGGTCGCCCTGGGCGCGCTCGTCGGCGAGCCACGCAACCCAACGGGAGACGTGCCGGCGCGTCACGGCGGCCAGCTTCAGTCCGCCCAGCTGCGGAAGAACGTACCTGTGCAGATCGCGCCGGTACTCGGCGCGGGTGTCCTCACGCAAGTTGCCGTTCCTGCCCTGGTAGCGCTCGATCCACTCGAGCGCATAGTCATCGACCTTCTCGCGGCTGAGCTCTCGATGCCGGCCGTCCTTCACCCGCCCGATGAGTACAGCTCGCAGCGTTCGGGCCTCTGTGAGCGTGCGAGCGGAACGCTGGCGCTGTCGCCCGTACTCGTCGCGGTAGATCACCGCGTAGCGATCGCCGCGGCGATAGATGCCCTGGTCGGCGCCGCCGAGCGCCTCGAGCTTCGCGCCGGCCATCAGGACCGCGCGTCCTGGACGCCCGCCAGGAGCTGCTCGAGATCCGGTGCCCGAGAGGAGCCGACTTCCGCTATCGGACCCGGATGCGCCCCCTCCCACAGCTGCAGAGCGACGTGAAGAAGAAGTCGGCGACGAGGGCTCCCAGGCGGCAGGCGACGCGCGGCGCCCATGACTGCGTTGTAGGCGAGCCTGACGACGCGAAGCTCGCTGGCGATCGCGCGGGCTGTACCGGACGAGATGGCCATCCTCGCCCGCGTCACGCTGACGCC
>DASZVK010000284.1:0-3846 GCA_035547175.1 Solirubrobacteraceae bacterium | reverse complement strand
GTCGGCCGCCGCCAGCCGCTCGGCGCGCGCCAGCAGGACGTGCTCGGCGACCATCGGGAAGGGCGCTCCGGCCGTGTCCGACAGCGGCGTCGTCCCGTGCTGGCGGAAGAAGGCGGCGCCGTGGTCGATCAGCCACGTGCGCTCGTGCCAGACGAGCAGGTTGGGGTTGCGCGGCGTGCGGTCGACGTTCGTCACCAGCGCGTCGAGCCAGACGACGTCGGCCGCGAAGGCGGGGTCGGTGGCGGCGAGCGCCGCCGGCGTGAACGGCAGCGCGCCGGGCAGGAAGTCGACGCCGAGGTTGAGGCCGTCGCTGGAGCCGATCAGGTCCTGGATCTCCGGGTCGGGCTCGGCGCGCGCCAGGTCGGCGTCGACGTCGAGCAGCACGAGCTCGGGCACCGGCAGGTCCAGCGCGCGGGCGAGCTCGCCGGCGACGACCTCGGCGACCAGCGCCGCCGGCCCCTGACCGGCGCCGCGGAACTTGGCCACGTAGAGGCCGTCGTCGTCGGCCTCGACGAGGCCGGGCAGCGAGCCGCCCTCGCGCAGCGGCGCGACGTAGCGGGTCGCCGCGACGCGGCGCAGCGCGGTCATCGCCCCCGCCATCGCGGCGGGCGCTTCTCGGCGAACGCGCGCAGCCCCTCGGCGAAGTCCTCCGAGCGAAAGCACGCCTCGCGCAGCGCGATCAGCTCGGCCTCCAGCGACGGGTCGGCCCTCCAGCGCGCGTCGAGCATCGCGCGGATCGCCCGCTTGTTGCCGGTCAGCGACAGCGGCGCGTTGGCGGCCAGCTCGACGGCCAGCTCGAGCGCGGCGTCCTCGACCTCGCCGGCGTCGACGACGCGGTTGACCAGGCCCCAGCGCAGCGCCGTCCAGGCGTCGATCGGCCGGCCGAGCAGGAACAGCTCGCGCGTGCGCGGGGCGCCGATCGCGTCGATGAAGCGCCGCAGCCCGGTGTGCGAGTAGACGAGGCCGAGCTTGGCCGGCGGCATCCCCAGGCGGGCGTCCTCGGCGGCGACGCGCAGGTCGCACGCCAGCGCCAGCTCCAGCCCGCCGCCGATCGCGTGCCCGCCGCAGGCGGCGACGACCGGCCGCTCGAAGGCGTCGAGCGCCTCCAGCGCCGTCGCGAACGGGTGCGCGACGAGCCGCTCGGCCGCCCGCGCCGAGAGGCCGGCGATGTCGTAGCCGGAGGAGAGCATCCCCGCCGCGCCGGTGAGCAGCACGCAGCGCGCGTCCGTGCCCGCCAGCGCGGCGGCGATCCCGTCGAGGATCGCGTGGTCGAGCGCGTTGCGCTTGCCGGGGTTGGAGATCGTGAGCCGCAGGACCCCGTCCGCGGGCTCGTCGTGCAGGAGCTCGCCTGGGATGCGCCCAGGCTATTCGAGCACGATCAGGACGTCGCCCTCCTGCACCGCCTGGCCCTCCTCGCAGAGGATCTCGAGCACGGTGCCCTCGTCCTCGGACTCGACCGGCATCTCCATCTTCATCGACTCGAGGACGACGACGGTGTCGCCCTCCAAGACGGCGTCGCCGACCTCGCACTCGATCTTCCAGACGGTCCCCGTGATGTGCGCTTCGATGTCGGCCATGCGGCGCACGGTAGAGCGGAGCCGCGACGGATAGCGTGGGCGCGTGATCCTCGCGATCGACCAGGGGACGACGGGCACGAAGTGCCTCGTCGTCGACGCCGAGGCGGAGGTGATCGGCCGCGCCCAGCGCGAGCACGCGCCGCGCTTCCCGCGGCCCGGCTGGGTCGAGCACGACGCCGCCGAGATCTGGGAGGTCGCCCACGCGGCGACCGGCGAGGCGCTGGCGGACGCGGGCCTCGAGCCCGGCGAGCTGCTGGCGGTCGGGATCGCCAACCAGCGCGAGACGGTGCTGGCCTGGGACCCGGCGAGCGGCGAGCCGCTGACGCCGGCGATCGTCTGGCAGGACCGCCGCACGGCGGCGCGCTGCGACGAGCTGCGCGCGGCGGGGCACGAGGCGCTGGTGCGCGAGCGGACCGGCCTCGTGCTCGACCCGTACTTCTCGGCGACGAAGCTCGAGTGGCTGCTGCGCGAGGTCGACGGCCTGCGCGAGCGGGCGCGCGACGGCCGCGCGATGCTCGGCACGATCGACTCGTGGCTGCTGTTCAAGCTCACGGGAGAGCACGCCACCGACTCCTCCAACGCGTCGCGGACGATGCTCTACGACATCCGCCGCGGCGCCTGGGACGAGCAGCTCTGCGAGCTGCTCGGCGTGCCGGCGCGGGCGCTGCCGGAGGTGCGCCCGAGCATCGGCGCGCTCGGCGTCACGCGGCCCGAGGCGCTGCACGGCCACGCGGCGCCGGTCGCGGGCGTGGCCGGCGACCAGCAGGCGGCGCTCTACGGGCAGGCGTGCCTCGACCCGGGGGCCGGCAAGTGCACGTACGGCACCGGCTCGTTCGCGCTGCTCAACGCCGGCGACGCGGCGCCCGAGCCGCCGTCCGGGCTGCTGACGACGGTCGCCTGGACGATCGGCCGGCGCACGCTCTACGCGCTGGAGGCGGCGGTGCTCGCCGCCGGCGCCACGGTGCAGTGGCTGCGCGACGGGCTCGGCGCGATCGAGCGGGCCGAGCAGGCCGAGGCGCTGGCCGCCTCGCTGGACGGCAACGACGGCGTCTACCTGGTGCCGGCGTTCGCCGGGCTGGGCTCGCCGCACTGGGACGCGCACGCGCGTGGGACGATCGTCGGGCTGACGCGCGGCAGCGGGCGCGCGCACCTGGCGCGGGCGGCGCTGGAGGCGATCGCCTACCAGACGGTCGACGCCGTCGCCGCCCAGGAGCGGGCCGCGGGCCGGTCGCTGGCCGAGCTGCGCGTCGACGGCGGCCCGACCGCCGACCGCTGGCTGATGCAGTTCCAGGCCGACGTGCTCGGCCGGCCGGTGGTCGTCCCCGAGGTCCAGGAGACGACGGCGCTCGGCGCCGCGCTGATGGCCGGCGTCGGCGTCGGGCTGTGGACGCAGGACGCCGTGCGGCGGGCGTGGCGGGAGCGTGCGCGCTACGAGCCGGCGATGTCCGGCGACGAGCGCGAGGCGCTGCTGCGGGGCTGGCATGCCGCGCTGGCGACGGCGCGTAACCACGGCTCCGGGCCGGGGATACGTACACCGGCATGAGCGAGAGGCTCGCATCGATGAAGGAGCAGGTCTACGTCGACCCGCGGCCCGCCGACGCCTTCGACGCCTTCCACCGGCGGGCGCGCGAGCACCGGCCGTCGGGCGTCTACGAGCTGATCCGCGTGCTGGTGACGCTCTACGCCTACGGGATCTTCCGGCTGCGGCCGATCGGCGGCGAGAACGTGCCGCCGAGCGGGCCGCTGATCCTCGCGCCCAACCACTTCTCGTTCCTGGACCACTTCTTCTGCGCGGTCGGCATCCGTCGCAAGGTGCGCTTCATGGCCAAGTCGCAGCTCTTCTCGGGGCCGCTGAAGCACGTCTTCTCCTACGGCGGCGTGTTCCCGGTGCGACGCGGCGCGCGCGACGACGAGACGTTCGTCACGGCCGAGCGGCTGCTCGCCGACGGCGAGGTCGTCGGCATGTACTGCGAGGGCGGCCGCTCGCGCTCGGGCCGGCTGGCCGAGCGGGCCAAGCCCGGCATCGGCCGTCTCGCGCTGCGCAGCGGCGCGACGATCGTGCCGGTCGCGATCTACGGCTCCTCGCGCGTGCGCAACTGGAAGCGGCTGCGCTTCCCGCAGGTCACCGTCCAGTACGGCGCGCCGCTTCGCTTCGAGCGCGTCGAGCGCCCGACCCGCGAGCAGATGCAGTCCGCCGCCGACCAGATCTTCGACGAGATCAAGGCCCTCTACGGCGAGCTCGAGCGCGTCGGCCGCCGCGGCGTCGTCG
>DASZVK010000283.1:0-4407 GCA_035547175.1 Solirubrobacteraceae bacterium | reverse complement strand
CGGTCGCGACGGCGACGTTCGCCGCGGCCAAGCCGGGCCTCTGGATCCACCCCGGCAAGGCCCACGCCGGCGACGTGCGCGTCGTCGACATCGGCATCCCGGACGGGGCCCCGGTCGAGATCGAGGTCGGCCTGATCGGCCCCGCCGCGCTCGACGCGATCCCGCGCCGGCAGCCGGGCGACACGAAGTTCTCCAGCGGCCACGTGCTCGTCTGCGGCGGCTCGCCCGGGCTCACCGGCGCGCCGGCGATGGCCGCGCTCGCGGCGGCGCGGGCGGGCGCCGGCTACGTGACCGCCTGCGTCCCCGAGGCGGTGCAGCCGATCCTGGCCGCGAAGCTGACGGAGGTGATGACGCTCGGGCTGCCCGACGACGGCGCCGCGGAGGTCGTGCTCGAGCGCGCGGCGCGCGGGGCCGTCGTGCTCGGACCCGGGATCGGGCGCGCGTCGCCGGCGGCGGCGCTGGCGCGCGAGCTCGCCCGGCGCGTGCCGACGCCGCTGGTGCTCGACGCCGACGGCCTCGACGCCCACGCCGGGCGCCTCGCCGACCTGCGTGACCGCCCGGCGGCGACCGTCCTGACCCCGCACGAGGGAGAGCTGGCGCGCCTGCTCGAGGTCGACGTCGCCGACGTCAAGGCACGCCGCCTCGAGCACGCGCGGGAGGCGCGCCGGCGATCGGGCGCGATCGTCGTGCTCAAGGGCGACGACACGATCGTCGCCGGCGACGCGGTCGGCGTGAACCCGCTGTCGGCCCCGATGCTCGCCACCGCGGGGACCGGCGACGTCCTCTCGGGCGTGATCGGCGCGCTGCTCGCCAAGCGCGTCGACCCGTTCACGGCCGCCTGCGCCGCGGTGCGCCTGCACGCGCACGCCGGTCGCCTCGCCGCCGAGCGGGTCGGCTCGCCCGAGGGCGTCATCGCGAGCGACGTGATCGCGGCGCTGCCGCGCGCGCGTGGGTGGCAATAGGCTGCACCGCCATGGCCACCGTCGCCGACATCATGGACCGCGACCCCGTGACCGTCACGGCCGGCACCAGCATCGAGGAGCTCGTGCGCGTGCTCAAGCAGCACCAGGTGCAGGGCGTGCCGGTCGTCAACGAGGGCGGGCGCTGCGTCGGCATCGTCACCGAGGAGGACCTCGTCCTCGCCGACGAGCAGGGCGACCTGCACCTGCCGCACTACATCGAGCTGTTCGGCGGCGTCGTCTTCCTCGAGCCGCTGCGCCGCTTCGACGAGCGGCTGCGCAAGGCGCTGGCCGCCACGGTCGGCGACCTGATGACGAAGGCCGACGACCTCGTGACCGTCGCCCCCGGCGCCTCGGTGCACGAGGCCGGTCGCCTGATCGCGGCCAGGCACCACAACCGGCTGCCGGTGGTCGAGCACGGCCGGCTCGTCGGCGTGGTCACGCGGATCGACGTCCTGCAGGCGCTGACGAGCGAGGACTGAGCATGCGCCGGGCGCTGGCCAGGGTCGACCTGGCGGCGATCGCCCGCAACTGCGAGCGCCTGCGGCGCGCGCTCACCTCCGACGCCGCGCTGGGCGCCGTCGTCAAGGCCGACGGCTACGGCCACGGCGCGGTCCCGGCGGCGCGCGCGGCGATCGCCGGCGGCGCGAGCTGGCCGCCGGGATCGCCGGAGCCGACGCGCCGCCGGTCGTCGTCCTCGGGGCGATCTCGCCGGAGGAGCTGCCCGAGGCGCTCGCGGCGGGCGCGCACGTCACCGCCTGGACGGAGCGCTTCGTCGCGAGCCTGCCGGCGGGCACGCGCGTGCACGTCAAGCTCGACACGGGCATGGGGCGCCTGGGGACGCGCGATCCGCTGGAGGCGACGCGCGTCGCCGAGCTGGCGGGCGAGCGCGGCTGCGTCGTTGCGGGCCTGATTACCCATCTGGCGACGGCCGACGAGCGCGGCGACCCGTTCATGGAGGAGCAGCTCGCCCGCTTCGAGCGCTGGGCCGTGCCGCTGCGCGAGCGCCTCCCCGGCGCCGTGCTGCACGCGGCCAACAGCGCCGCGACGCTGCGCGACCCCGGCGCGCACCTCGACCTCGTGCGCTGCGGCGTGGCGATCTACGGCCTCGACCCCTTCCACGAGGACCCGGCCGCCCGCGAGCTCGAGCCGGCGCTCTCGCTGCGCTCGTACGTGGCCGCCGTCAAGGCCGTCGCGCCGGGCGAGACGGTCGGCTACGGGCGGCGCTTCGTCGCCTCGGAGGAGACCTACGTCGCGACGGTCCCGATCGGCTACGGCGACGGGGTGCGACGCGGGCTGAGCAACAACGGCGAGGTGTCGATCGGCGGCGAGCGCTACCCGATCGTCGGCACGGTCAGCATGGACAACATCTCCGTCGACGTCGGCGACGAGCCGGTCGTCTCGGTCGGCGACGAGGTCGTGCTGATCGGCGACGGGCTGCTCGCCGAGGAGCTCGCGCGACGGCTGGGCACGATCAACTACGAGGTCACCTGCGCGCTCAGCGCGCGGGTGCCGCGGGAGTACGGGTGACCGTCGTCGGCGAGCCGCTCGCTCGCGCGCGCGAGGCGCTCGTCGGCGTCCCCGCCTGGCTCGTCGGCGGCGCCCTGCGCGACCGCCTGCTGGGCCGCGAGGTGACCGACCTCGACATCGTCGTCGACGGCGACGTCGAGGCCGCCGCCAGGGCGCTGGGGCGCGCGCTCGGCGGGTTCGTCTTCCGGCTGTCGGAGGAGTTCGGCGCCTGGCGCGTGCTGGCGCGCGACCGCTGCTGGCATGCGGACGTCTCGCCGCTGCGCGGCGGATCGCTGGACGCCGACCTCGCGCTGCGCGACTTCACCGTCAACGCGATCGCCGAGCCGCTCGCCGGCGGCGAGCCGTACGACCCGCACGGCGGCGTCGCCGACCTCGCGGCCCGGCGGCTGCGCATGGTCTCCGAGCGGGCCTTCGCCGACGACCCGCTGCGCGTCGTGCGCGCCGCCCGCCTGGCCTGCGAGCTGGGCATGGAGGTCGAGTCGGCCACCGTGGCGGCGGCGCGCGCCCGCGCCGGCGCCGCGCGCGACGTCGCCCAGGAGCGCGTGTTCGCCGAGCTGCGCCGGATCGTCGCCTGCGTCGACGTCGTGCGCGGGATCGGGCTGCTCGACGAGGTCGGGGCGACCGACGCCGTCCTGCCCGAGCTCTCGGCGCTGCGCGGGATCGAGCAGACCCGCTACCACCACCTCGACGTCTACGGGCACACGCTCGAGGTCCTGGCGCAGGCGGTCGAGCTCGAGCGCGACCCGGAGGCGCTGCTCGGCGAGCGGGTCGGTGCGCGCGTGCGGGCGCTGCTCGACGAGCCGCTCGCCGACGAGACGACCCGCGGCGGCGCGCTGCGCTGGGGCGCCCTGCTGCACGACGCGGCCAAGCCGGCCACGCAGACGCCGCACCCCGACGGTGGCTTCGGCTTCCCGCATCACGACCGCGAGGGCGCCGAGCTGGCGCGCGCGGTCCTCGGGCGGCTGCGCGCGTCCGAGCGCCTGCGCGCGCACGTCGCCGCGCTGACGCTGCACCACCTGCGCCTCGGCTTCCTCGTGCACCGCCGGCCGCTGTCGGCCCACGACCACTACGCCTACCTGTCGGAGTGCGAGCCGGTCGAGGCGGACGTCACGCTGCTGTCGGTCGCCGACCGCCTGGCGACCAGGGGCCGCAAGGCCGACGAGGCGATCGAGCGCCACCTCGAGCTCGCGCGCGAGATCCTGCCGCTGGCGCTCGACTGGCGCGACGCGGGCGGCGCGCCGGCGCCGCTCGTGCGCGGCGACGAGCTGGCGCGCGCGCTGGGCCTCGACCCGGGCCCCGAGGTCGGCCGTCGCCTGGAGGCGCTGCGCGAGGCGCAGTACGCGGGCGAGGTCGCCACGCGCGACGACGCGCTCGCCTTCGCGCGGCGGCTCTAGGCCGCCGCCGCGCCCAGCCGCCGGACCGCGGCCTCGACGATCTCGACGCCCCGCGCCACCGAGTCGAAGTCGACGTTCTCCGGGCGGTCGGCGGGCGAGTGGTACTGCGCCGGCAGCTTGTGGTGGTCGACCGTGATCAGCATCGCGCTGGCGTAGCCGCGGCGGATGCCGGCGAGCGCGTCGGAGCCGAACGGCGACCAGTACTCGCGCAGCGCCGGGACGCCCGCGTCGCGGGCCGCGCCGGTCAGCAGGTCCTTCAGCGCGGCGTCGTAGGGGATGCGCGTCAGCGGGCCCTCGCCCTCGCAGATCAGGAACGTCTGCGCCCCGAGCATCTCCAGCGCCAGCACGGACGTCGACTCGCGCGGCAGCTCGGCGGCGTGGCGGTCGAGGAACGCGAGCATCCCCTCCTCGAAGGACTCCTCGCAGCCCGGGAAGACGATCACCACGCGCACGCCGTGCGCCGGCTCCTCGGCCAGGCGGCGCGCCACCACCAGCGCGGCCGCGACCGAGGTGGCGTTGTCGTT
>DASZVK010000282.1:0-2567 GCA_035547175.1 Solirubrobacteraceae bacterium | reverse complement strand
CGGCTCGTCCGGGCGCGCGGCGACGGGCGCCGAGGCGGCGGCGCGCGCGGGGGCGCGCCCGCCGGCCGCCAGCAGCTCGACGAGCGTCGCCTCGGCCAGGTCGAGCCGGTCGGCGACGAGGTGCAGCAGCTCCTGGCGCTGCACCGACGGCGGCATCTGCGCGAACACGGGCCGCAGCTGCGCGATCAGCGCGTCCTTGCCCTCGGCGTCGCCGAGGTCGGCCAGCGCGACCGCGCGCTCGACGCGGAAGCGCTCGAACGGCACCGACGCGTCGACGAGCGCCGCCATCGCCGCCGCACCTTCGCGCTGGACGAGGTCGGCCGGGTCCATGCCCTCCGGCATCGCCACCACGCGCAGCGGCAGGTTGCGGTCGGCCGCCACGCGCGCGGCGCGCAGCATCGCCTCCTGCCCGGCGCTGTCGGCGTCGAGCGCGAGCAGCGCCGTCGGCGCCAGGCCGGCCAGCGCGCCCACCTGGTCGGGCGTCATCGCGGTGCCCATGATCCCGACCGTGTTGCGCAGCCCGGCCTGGTGCATCGCGATCACGTCGGTGTAGCCCTCGGCGACGATCACGCTGCCGGCCTTCGCCGCGTGCGCCCGCGCGACGTCCTGGCCGAAGAGCTGGCGGCCCTTGACGAACAGCTCGTTCTCGGACGTGTTGAGGTACTTCGGCTGCTGGTCGGCGCCGAGCGCCCGCGCGCCGAAGCCGAGCACGCGCCCGCGACGGTCGGCCAGCGGGAACATGATCCGCCGCCGGAAGCGGTCGTAGACGCGGCCCTGGCCCTTCGCCCGCTGGGCCAGCCCGGCGTCGAACAGCTCGCGCGCGCCGAACCCCGCGCGGCGCGCCGCCAGCAGCATCGTGTCCCACGCCGACGGCGCGTAGCCGACGCGGAACTCGCGCAGCATCGCCTCGTCGAGGCCGCGGCCGGCCAGGTACTCGCGCGCGCCGCGCGCCTCGGCCGACTCCCACAGCGTCCGCACGTAGAACGTCGCCGCGCGCTCGAGCAGCGCCAGCAGCCGCTCGCGGCGCTCGCGGGCGGCGGCCGCGCCGGCGGCCTCCTCGACGACCTCGAGCGCGACCTTGTAGCGATCGGCCAGGTACTCCAGCGCACCGACGAAGTCGAGCCCCTCGAGCTTCTGCACGAACGAGAACGCGTCGCCGCCCTCGCCGCAGCCGAAGCAGTGGTAGAGCTTCTTGGCCGCGTCGACCGAGAACGACGGCGTACGCTCGTCGTGGAACGGGCACAGGCCCGAGTACGACGAGCCGCCCGAGCGGCGCAGCTCGACCCGCGACCCGACGAGGTCGACCATGTCGACCGCGTCGCGCACCCGGTCGCGGCTGTCGTCGGCGTAGCGCGGCACCGGGCGGTCCTCCTAGACCGCGAACGTCCGCGGCACGGTCAGCTCCTCGTAGGCGCGCAGGCAGTAGCGGTCGGTCATCCCCGCCAGCCAGTCGGTCACGCGCTGGGCGACGTCGGCGTCCGGCGCACCGCCGCCGTCGGGCAGCAGCTCGGGCCTCTCCACCCAGTGCTCGAACAGCGTGCGGACGACGTTGTGGACCTTCTCGTGCTCGCCGCGCTGGCGCTCGCCGAGGTACACGCGCTCGAACATGAACGCCCGCAGCGCGTCCATCGCCTGCCCGACCTCCTCGCCCTGGACGATGCGGCCGGCGGCCGCCGAGTGCTCGACCATGTCGTGCACGAGCCGGTCGATGCGCGCCGAGCCGGTCGGCCCCAGCACCGCGATCGCGTCGGCGGGCAGCTCGGCGGCGTGCAGCACGCCGGCGCGCACGGCGTCGTCGATGTCGTGGTTGAGGTAGGCGACGCGGTCGACGATGCGCACGATCGCGCCCTCCAGCGTGCGCGGCTGCGAGGCGCCGCCGGAGTGGTGGCCGATCCCGTCGCGCACGTCGTCGTTGACGTTGAGGTCCTCGAGCACGTCGACGACGCGGACCGAGTGCTCGTAGTGGCGGAAGCCGCCGCCGAAGCGCTCGCGCAGGCAGCCGTCGAGCGCCTCCTCCCCGACGTGCCCGAACGGCGCGTGGCCGAGGTCGTGGCCGAGGCCGATCGCCTCGGCGAGGTCCTCGTTGAGCCGCAGCGCGCGCGCCACCGTGCGGGCGATCTGGGTGACCTCGAGCGTGTGCGTGAGCCGCGTGCGGTAGTGGTCGCCCTCCGGGGAGACGAACACCTGCGTCTTGTGCTTCAGGCGCCGGAACGACTTGCAGTGCACGATCCGGTCGCGGTCGCGCTGCAGCGGCGTGCGCACGCCGCAGTCGGGCTCGCGCCGGCGGCGCCGGGCGGGATAGGAGCGGGCGGCGAGCGGCGAGAGCCACTCCTCCTCCCAGCGCATCCGCTCCGCCGCGTAGTCCATGGCTCGACACTAGCCTCCGCCGACCCCGCGGGACAGCGCCGTCCGTCACGAGGCGACCGCCGCGCGCAGGCGGGTGTGCGCGTGGTGCTCGACGATCTCGGCGATCGCCCGCTCGGCCTGGCGCAGCGCGCGCTCGGGCACGGTGGGCGCCTGCGCCAGCGGCGCGCCGAGCGCGGCGACCATGAACGCGTGCGCGTCCT
>DASZVK010000281.1:0-5591 GCA_035547175.1 Solirubrobacteraceae bacterium | reverse complement strand
GGCGGCGTCGCGGGCCGCGCGCACCGGCGCCACGCGCGCGGCGCGGCGCGCCGGCCACCACGCCCCGGCGGCGGTGGCGACGAGCCCGAGCGCCACCGCGACGAGCGCGTCGCCGGCGGAGACGTGGATGCCCTGCACGGGGATCCCGAGGCCGCGGATGCCGACGATCAGGCCCGCGGCGAGGCCGACGCCGAGCCCGAGGCCGAGCACGCTGCCGACGACGCCGAGCGCCGCGGCCTCGGTCATCACCGAGCGGCGCACGGTGCGCCGGGTCGCGCCGAGCGTCCGCAGCGTGCCGATCTCGCGGATGCGCTGGGCGACGGTCATCGTGAACGAGTTCAGGATCAGGAAGCCGCCGACGAACAGCGCGACGCCCGCGAAGAAGTAGAGGATCGTGTCGAGCGCCTGGAGCTGGCGCTTGACCTGGTCGGAGTAGTCGCCCGGCGTCTGCACGTCCGCGCCCGAGCCCAGGCGGGCGCGCAGTCGCGCCTGCAGCCGGTCGACGGCGCCGCGGTCCTTCGCGCCGACCGTGACCTGCAGCCAGCCGTGCGGCATGTCGAGCAGCCGCCGCGCCGGGCCGAGCGCCATCACGGCGTAGCCGAGCCCGCCGAAGTCGAAGCCACCCGACAGCGCGAGGATCCCCGTGATGCGCAGCGTCCGGCGCCCGCTCGGCGTGCCGAGCGACAGCGTGTCGCCGACGCCGAGGTGCCGGTCGCGCGCCCAGTCCTGCTCGACGGCGACCTCGTCCGCGCCCCGCGCCGCACGGCCGGCGGCCCAGGTGTAGTCGTAGGGCTGCGGCCCCGTGGCGCTCCAGCCGCCGAGGTTGACCTGGCCCTTGGTGCCGTGGATCGGCCGCCCCGACGCGTCCAGCCGCACGACCGTCGCGCCGACCATCGGCGCCGCCGAGCGCACGCCAGGGGTGTCGCGGATCGCGTCGAGCGTGCGGTCGGGGAGCAGGCCGCCGCGGGGCGCGACGATCAGGTCCTTGGTTCCCCAGATCGAGCTGAAGATCTCGTCGAAGGAGGTGCGGATCGCGCCGGACAGCAGCAGCACGCCGAAGACCATCCCGACGCCGAGCACGATCCCGAAGCCCGTCAGCAGCGAGCGCAGCGGCCGCGTGCGCAGCTGGCGCACCGCGAGGCCGTTGACGGACTCGACCATCCGTCAGCCCGCCGGGACCGGCGCCGCGGCCTGCATGCGGAAGAACGCCTCGGCGACGCCCTCGGCCGAGCCGCCCGGCGTCTCGCTGACGACGAGGCCGTCGCGCAGGAAGACGACGCGATCGGCGATCGCCGCCGCGCCCGGGTCGTGGGTGACCATCACGACCGTGCGCCCGTCGTGGCGGGCGACGGCCGAGAGCAGCTCGAGGACCTGCGCGCCGGCGTGGCTGTCGAGGTTGCCCGTCGGCTCGTCGGCGAGCACGAGCTGCGGCGAGAGCAGCAGCGCGCGCGCGATCGAGACGCGCTGCTGCTCGCCGCCGGAGAGCTCGGCGGGCACGTGGCCCTCGCGGCCGGCGAGGCCGACGCGGGCGAGCAGCTCGCGGGTGCGGTCGCGCAGCTCGGGGCCCTGCCGCCGCGCGATCAGCGCCGGGAGGTAGGCGTTCTCGAGCGCGGTCAGCGACGGCAGCAGGTTGAAGAACTGGAAGACGAAGCCGAGGTGCTCGCGGCGCAGCCGCGTGAGCGCGTCGTCGCCGAGCCCGCCGAGGTCGGCGCCGGCGATCCGGACGGTCCCGCTCGTCGCCGTCTCGAGCGCGCCGACGACGTGCAGCAGCGTGCTCTTGCCCGAGCCCGACGGGCCCATGATCGCGACGAGCTCGCCGGCGTCGACGGTCAGGTCGACGCCGCGCAACGCCTCGACGCGGACGTCGCCCGCCCCGTAGACCTTGACGAGTCGGCCGACGTCGACGGCGGGCGTGCGCGAGTCCATGGCCGCGACGCTACGCGCGCCCGCGCGCGTCGCCATCTGCGCTTGTCCGCAGCGCGGCGGCGCCTTCCCCACGTCCGGCGCCGGGGGTCTGCACGGATGGAGCGCGGCGCCGCCGGCGCGAGGCTGCCGGGCCATCGCATAGCCTCGCCGCGTCGATGCGCGCGATGGTCCTCACCGGGGTCGGGCGGCCGCTGGAGCCGGCCGACCTGCCCGTCCCCGAGGCCGGCCCCGGCCAGCTGCGGCTGCGCGTCGCCGCGTGCGGGGTCTGCCGGACCGACCTGCACCTGACCGACGGCGAGGTGACGATCGACCGCTTCCCGCGCGTGCTCGGCCACCAGATCGTCGGCGTCGTGCAGGGCGGCGAGCGCGACGGCGAGCGCGTCGGCGTGCCGTGGCTGGCGTGGACGTGCGGCGAGTGCGACTGGTGCCGGTCGGGCCGCGAGAACTTCTGCCCGCGCGCGCGGTTCACCGGCCGCGACGTCGACGGCGGCTTCGCCGAGTGGGCGGTCGCCGACGAGCGCTTCTGCTTCCCGATCCCGGCCGGCTACCCCGACGACCAGGCGGCGCCGCTGCTGTGCGCCGGGCTGATCGGCGACCGCGCGCTGCGGATGTGCGGTGACGCGCGGCGGATCGGCCTGTACGGCTTCGGTGCCGCGGCGCACATCCTCGTCCAGGTGGCGATCTGGGAGGGCCGCGAGGTCTACGGCTTCACGCGGCCCGGCGACGCGGCGGCGCAGGCGTTCGCGCGCTCGCTGGGCGCCGTCTGGGCGGGACCGTCGGACGAGCCGCCGCCCGAGCCGCTCGACGCGGCGATCGTCTTCGCCCCGGCCGGCGAGCTCGTGCCGCTCGCGCTGCGCGCGGTCGCGCCCGGCGGCACGGTCGTCTGCGGCGGCATCCACATGAGCGACATCCCCTCGTTCCCGTACGCCGACCTGTGGATGGAGCGCCAGGTCCGCTCGGTCGCCAACCTGACGCGCGCGGACGGCCTGCGGCTGCTCGAGCTGGCGCCGCGCGTGCCGGTCCGCACCGAGGTGCACCGCTACGCGCTCGAGGACGCGCAGGCGGCGCTCGACGACCTCCGCGCCGGTCGGTTCACCGGCGCGGCGGTCGTCGTGCCGTAGCGGCCTAGAACAGGCCCGCCGCCTGGTCGGAGTAGCTGACCAGCAGGCACTTGGTCTGCGTGTAGTGGTCGAGCATCATCCTGTGGTTCTCGCGGCCGACGCCGGACTCCTTGTAGCCGCCGAACGCCGCGTGGGCCGGGTACTGGTGGTAGCAGTTGGTCCACACGCGGCCGGCCTCGATCCCGCGGCCGACGCGGAAGGCGCGCGACCCGTCGCGGGTCCACACGCCGGCGCCGAGGCCGTAGCTGGTGTCGTTGGCGATCGCGAGCGCCTGCTGCTCGTCGCGGAACGTCGTCACGGCGAGCACCGGGCCGAAGATCTCCTCCTGGAAGATCCGCATGCCGTTGTCGCCGCGCATCACCGTCGGCTGGCAGAAGAAGCCGCCCTCGAGCTCGCCGCCGAGCTCCGGGCGCCCGCCGCCGATCAGGACCGTGGCGCCCTCGTCACGGCCGACCTGGATGTAGCGCTGCACCTTCTCGAGCTGGTCGGCCGAGACCTGCGGGCCGATCTGCGTCGAGAGGTCCAGCGAGTGGCCCTGGCGCAGCTCGGCGACGCGCTGCAGCGCGCGCTCGGCGAACTCGTCGTAGATCGACTCCTGGATCAGCGCGCGCGACGGGCACGTGCAGACCTCGCCCTTGTTGAAGGCGAACATCACGAAGCCCTCGACGGCCTTGTCGAGGAAGGCGTCGTCGGCGGCCATGACGTCCTCGAAGAAGATGTTGGGCGACTTGCCGCCCAGCTCCGTCGTCGAGGGGATGATCCGCTCCGCGGCGTCGTGCATGATCGTGCGGCCGACCTCGGTCGAGCCGGTGAACGCGATCTTGGCGATCCGCGGGTTGGTCGCCAGGGCGTGGCCGATGCTGCCGCCGGGCCCGTTGACGACGTTCAGCACGCCCGCCGGGATCGCCTCGCCGACGACCTCCGCGAGCTTGAGGATCGACCACGGCGTCGGGCTCGCCGGCTTGAGCACCGAGCAGTTGCCCGCCGCCAGGGCCGGGGCGATCTTCCACGCCGCCATCAGCAGCGGGAAGTTGAACGGGATGATCTGGCCGACGACGCCCAGCGGCTCCTTGAAGTGGTAGGCGTAGGTGTCGGCGTCGATCTCGGAGATGCGGCCCTCGTCGGTCCTCGCCGCCGCCGCGAAGTAGCGGAAGTGGTCGATCGCGAGCGGCAGGTCGGCGGCGATCGTCTCGCGCACCGGCTTGCCGTTGTCCCACGTCTCGGCCACGGCGAGCTCCTCGAGGTGCTCCTCCATCAGGTCGGCGACGTGGTGCAGCACGGCCGCGCGCTCGGTCGGCGAGCGGCGCGCCCAGTCCGCCCGCGCGGCGTGGGCGGCGTCGAGCGCGAGCTCGACGTCAGCGGGCGTCGAGTCGGCGACCTCGGTGAACGCCTCGCCGGTGACCGGCGTGACGTTGGCGCGGTAGCGCCCCTCGACGGGGGCGACCCACTCGCCGCCGATGTAGTTGTCGTAGCGGTCGGCGACGTCGACCGGGCTGTCCGGCGCGCCCGGCGGCGCGAAGGTCGTGGGCTGTTCGGTGGTGGCCATGGTGGGCTCCTTGTCTCGGTGTGGGTTTCTCTCTCAGAGGGTGAGCGACTCGAGCTCGGTCGCCGGCCGGGCCGACAGACCGCCGCCGCCGCGGCGCAGCGCGGGCGTCAGCAGGCGGCCGCCGAGCTTCTCGGCGGGCGACCACAGCGGGGAGGTCGAGATCGACCCCTCGCCGGCGCCGCCGTGGGCGGGGTGGTGCAGGAAGCGGGGCGTGCCGTCGATGACGAGCTTGCCGCGCAGGACGGGCCGGAACTGCCGCTCGGGGACGTCGGCGCCCAGCGCGCGCACGACGTCGGCGGCGGCCGCGTCGGCCTCCTGGGTCGCCAGCCCGCCCTGCTTGACGGGGAAGGTGGTGGCGTCGCCGGCGGCGTGGACGTGGGGCGCGCCGATCACGCGACCGCGGCGGTCGGTGGGAAGGAAGCCGTCGCGGTCGGCGGGCAGGCCGGCGAGGCCCGGCCCGTGCAGCACGGGCA
Organism: Solirubrobacteraceae bacterium; assembly: GCA_035547175.1. Lineage (GTDB taxonomy): Bacteria > Actinomycetota > Thermoleophilia > Solirubrobacterales > Solirubrobacteraceae > BP-464. The sequence continues at coordinate 525 of DASZVK010000281.1, read as the reverse complement.
TGCTGATCACGCGGTCGAAGACGAGCTGCTCGAGGTGCGGGCGGATGCTCACGCGCCCGCGGCTGTGCGGCATGCAGTAGGCGCTCGTGTGCAGCTCGACGCCCGCGCCGGCGAGCAGGTCCGCGATCGCGTCGGAGACGTGCGGGCCGAACGCGTGCAGCGGCGTGTCCTCGGGCGTCAGCAGCGCGATCGCGGCGCGCGCGCCGGCGACCCGGCGCAGCAGCAGCGCCAGCTCGTAGGCGGGCAGCGTCCAGCCGACCGCGGGCGGGACGACGATCGCGACCGAGCGGACGTCGCCGTTGTGCATCCGGCGGGCGAGCAGCCGCAGGTCGGTGGCGACCGGGTCGAACGTCGCCCCATGGTCGTAGGCGGCGGCGCGACGCGCGCCGACGGCGACGATCAGCTCGTCGTAGCCGATCGGCCGGCCGCCGCCGAGCCCGACCAGGCGCGCGTCCCGGTCGACGAGCCGGGCGCTGCCGAGCACCAGCCGCGCGTGCGCCCGGCGGGCGAGCGCGGCGAGGTCGT
>DASZVK010000280.1:0-11488 GCA_035547175.1 Solirubrobacteraceae bacterium | reverse complement strand
GCTGCTCGACGCCGGCCTCGAGCCCGAGTACCTGGAGCTCGTCGACGCCGACGACCTCGCGCCCGTCGAGCGCCTCGACGGCGAGGCGCTGCTGGTCGTCGCCGCGCGCGTCGGCGACGTGCGCCTGATCGACAACGCCGTCCTGCGCGCGCCGATCCCGGAGGCGCCGGGCTCCCCCCACGTGCCGCTCCCCTCGCTCACGGAGGTCCGCTGATGCCCGCCCAGATCGCCGCCGCGCCCGACGCCGACCGCCCGCCGGTCACGCTCCCGGCGCTGATCGAGAAGAAGCGCCTGCGCGAGCCGATCGCGATGGTCACCGCCTACGACTTCCCGTCGGCGCGCGTGGCCGAGCTGGCCGGCGTCGACATGGTGCTCGTCGGCGACTCCGGCGCGACGACCGTGCTCGGCCACCCGACGACGGTGCCGGCGGAGCTCGAGGAGATGCTGATGCTGGCGCGCGCCGTGCGCCGCGGCCTGCGCACGCCGCTGATGGTCGGCGACCTGCCGTTCGGCTCCTACGAGGTCTCCGACGAGCAGGCCGTGCGCACGGCGATCCGCTTCGTCAAGGAGGCCGGCTGCGACGCGGTCAAGCTCGAGGGCGGCGGCGAGACGCCGGTCGCGCGCGCCCGCGCGATCGTCGCCGCGGGCGTGCCGGTGATGGGCCACGTCGGCCTGACGCCGCAGACCTCGACCGCGCTCGGCGGCTACCGCGCCCAGGGCCGCACCGCGTCGGCGGCGACGCGCGTCGCCCGCGAGGCGCTGGCGCTCCAGGAGGCGGGCTGCTTCTCGATCGTCTTCGAGGCGATCCCCAGCGCCGTGACCGCCGAGCTGATGCCGCGCATGGCGATCCCCGTGATCGGGATCGGGGCCGGCCCGGACGCCGACGGCCAGGTGCTGGTGTTCCACGACCTGCTCGGCATCCGCGAGGGCCGCGGCGCGCGCTTCGTCAAGCGCTACGCCGACCTGCTCGACGAGATGGTCGCGGGCGTGCGCGCCTACGCCGAGGACGTGCGCGCCGGCCGCTACCCGGAGCCCGAGCACGGCTACACGATCCCCGCCGAGGAGCTCGCCGGGCTGCACGAGGAGCTGGCCGTCGCGACGAGCGCGTAGGCGACGCCGGCCGCGCTGCACGATCGCTTGCACGGGCACGTAATCGCGTGCGTCGCGCATGGCCGGCGCGGCGGGCGGGAAGCCGTCGTCCGGCATGCCGTCCCTGCGCCTGCTCGCGTCCCTGACCGCCGTCGCGGCGGCGCTCGCGCCGGCGACCGCCGCCGCGGCGACCGCGACCGGCTCCGTCGCCCATCTGGTGCGGCCGGGCGAGACCCTGTGGGGCGTGGCCGCGGCCAACGGCCTGACGGCCGCGGCGCTGGCCGCGCTCAACGGCCTCCCGGCCGACGCATGGCTCGTCCAGGGCACGACGATCCGCGTGCCGGCCCCGACCGCGACCCCGCCCGCGGGTGCCGCCGGCGCCCGGCCGACCGTCGGGCGGGTGACGCGCGCCGACATCGCCGCGGTGGCCGTCCGCAACGGCGTCCCCGCCTCGCTGGCGGCGGCGGTGGCCTGGCAGGAGAGCGGCTTCAACAACGCGTTCGTCTCGCCGGCGAGCGCGGTCGGCGTGATGCAGGTCACGCCGGCGACGTGGGAGTGGGTGCAGGACGTGCTCGCCCGGCGCCCGCTCGACCGCGCCTCGGCGATCGACAACGTCGCCGCGGGCGTGCTCTACCTCGGCCACCTCCTGCGCGAGACCGCCGGCAGCTGGAGCCTGGCCGTCGCCGCCTACCACCAGGGCCTGGCGTCGGTCCGAGCGCGCGGCGTGCTCCCCGGGACGAGCCAGTACGTGCGCTCGGTCCTGGCCCTCGAGCCCCGCTTCCGCTAGTCGCCGCGTAGGCTTGTGCGCCGGTGGCCTGGGCTGACCTCAAGCTCTGGTGGCAGAAGTGGCGCTGGTACGAGCGCAACTCGCTGCCGTGGCGGCGCCTGGCGCTGCACCGCGAGATGGCGCGCCGGCGAGCGTTCGCGCGCTGGCCGGTGCAGGGCAACGTGCTCGAGGCGCTGCGCGACGGGCGCCTGCAGATCGGCGAGCACACGGTGCTCGAGCCGACCGTCTGGATCACCGTCGGCGACAGCGCGCGCGTCCGCATCGGCTCGGGCACGTCGCTGAACATGGGCGTGATGGTCGCCGCGGCGGGCCTGGTCGAGATCGGCGACCACTGCATGCTCGCCAACGGCTGCTTCGTCACCGACGCCAACCACCGCTTCGACGACCCCGAGAAGCCGGTGCCGTGGCAGGGCTTCACCAGCAAGGGCCCGACGCGCATCGGCGACAACGTCTGGCTCGGCGCCCACGCCGTCGTCACCAGCGGCGTGACGATCGGCGAGCGCTGCGTGATCGGCGCCGGCGCCGTCGTGACGGCCGACATCCCGCCGTTCTCGATCGCCGTCGGCAACCCGGCGCGGGTGATCCGCACGATCGAGTACGCCGAGCCGGCGCCGACGGCCGGCTGACCCGCGGGGTCAGGCCGCGGCCCGGGCCGGCCGGGCCGCCGCGCGCCGGCGCAGCTTCGGCGCCGCCGGCGCCACCAGCCCGGCGAGGAACTCGCCCGTGTGCGAGCCGGGCGTGCCGGCGACCTCCTCGGGGGTGCCGGCGGCGACGACGCGGCCGCCCTCCTCTCCCCCCTCGGGCCCCATGTCGATCAGGCGGTCGGCCGTCTTGATCACGTCGAGGTTGTGCTCGATGACGACGACCGAGTTGCCCTGGTCGACGAGCCGGTGCAGGACGTCGAGCAGGCGCTGGACGTCGGCGAAGTGCAGGCCGGTCGTCGGTTCGTCGAGGATGTAGAGCGTGCGGCCGGTGGCGATCTTCGAAAGCTCGGTCGCCAGCTTGACGCGCTGGGCCTCGCCGCCCGACAGCGTCGTCGCCGGCTGGCCGAGGCGGATGTAGCCGAGGCCGACGGCGTCGAGCGTCTCCAGCCGGCGGCGGATCTTCGGGATGTGGGCGAAGAACTCGAGCGCCTCCTCGACCGGCATCTCGAGCACGTCGGCGATGTTCTTGGACTTGAAGCGGACGTCGAGCGTCTCGCGGTTGTAGCGCTTGCCGTGGCACTGCTCGCAGGGGACGTAGACGTCGGGCAGGAAGTGCATCTCGATCTTGATCTGGCCGTCGCCGCGGCAGACCTCGCAGCGCCCGCCCTTGACGTTGAACGAGAAGCGCCCCGGCTTGTAGCCGCGCGCCCGCGCCTCGGGCGTCTTGGCGAACAGGTCGCGGATCACGTCGAACAGCCCCGTGTACGTCGCCGGGTTGGAGCGCGGCGTGCGCCCGATCGGCGACTGGTCGACGGCGATGATCTTGTCGAGCTGGTCGAGCCCGCGGATGCCGCGGTGCGCGCCCGGCCGCGTGCGCGCGCGCATCAGCCGCGCGGCGACCGCCTTGTAGAGGATCTCGTTGACGAGCGTCGACTTGCCCGAGCCCGACACCCCGGTCACGCACGTCAGCACGCCGAGCGGCACCCTGACGTCGATGCGCTTGAGGTTGTTCTCGCTCGCGCCCGCGATCTCGAGATGGCCGCTCGGCGTGCGCCGCCGCGCGGGCACCGCGACCGTCCGCGTGCCGGCCAGGAACTGGCCGGTCAGCGAGTCGGCCACCGCCGCGACCTCGTCGGCGCTGCCCTGCGCCACGATCCGACCGCCGTGCTCGCCGGCGCCCGGACCGAGGTCGACGATGTGGTCGGCGGCGCGCATCGTCTGCTCGTCGTGCTCGACGACGAGCACCGTGTTGCCCAGGTCGCGCAGGCGCTCGAGCGTCGCGATCAGCTTCGAGTTGTCGCGCTGGTGCAGGCCGATCGAGGGCTCGTCGAGCACGTACAGCACACCGACCAGCGCCGAGCCGATCTGCGTCGCCAGGCGGATGCGCTGCGCCTCGCCGCCCGACAGCGTCGCCGCCGCACGGTCCATGCTCAGGTAGCCGATCCCGACGTTGTCGAGGAAGCGCAGCCGCTCGGCGATCTCGCGCAGGATCAGCCGCGCGATGTGGCGATCGGTCTCCGACAGCTCGAGCGCATCGAGCCACGCCAGCGCCCCGCGCACCGACAGCGCGCAGAGCTCGTGGATCGCCATCCCGCCGACGAGCACGGCGCGCGACTCCGGCCGCAGCCGCGCGCCCTTGCAGGACGGGCAGGGCACCAGCGACATGAACTCCTCGATGCGCTCCTTGACGTAGTCGGAGTCCGTCTCGCGGTAGCGGCGGTCGAGGTTGGAGATCACGCCCTCGAAGCGCGTCGAGTACGAGCGCCGCCGCCCGTAGCGGTTGCGGTAGGTGATCGTCACGCGGTCGTCGTCGCCGTTGAGGAACAGGTCGCGCTGCGCGGCGGGCAGCTCCTCCCACGGCGCGTCGAGGTCGACGCCGTGCTCCTCGGCGAGCGCCTGCGTGAGCTGCTCGTAGTAGTTGGACTGCGACATCGCCCACGGCGCGATCGCCCCCTCGCCGATCGACAGCGTCGGGTCGGGCACGACCAGCGCCGGGTCGATCTCCATCATCGAGCCGAGGCCCGTGCAGCGCTCGCAGGCGCCGTGCGGCGCGTTGAACGAGAAGATCCGCGGCTCGAGCTCGGGGATCACGGGCCCGTGGTCGGGGCAGGCGAACTTCTCGGAGTACAGCCGGCGCTCGGGGTCGGGGCGGGCGGGATCGGATTCGCGCGGCGCCGTCTCGACCTCGACCATCCCGTCGGCCAGCGCGACCGCCGTCTCGATCGAGTCGGCCAGGCGCTTGCGCACGTCGTCGCGCATGACCAGCCGGTCGACGACCAGCGAGATGTCGTGCTTGAACTTCTTGTCGAGCACGATCTCCTCGTCGAGCATCCGCAGCTCGCCGTCGACGACCGCGCGCGAGAAGCCCTCGGCCCGCAGCTCGGCGAGGAGCTTGCCGTACTCGCCCTTGCGCCCGCGCACGACCGGCGCCATGACCATGAAGCGCGTGCCCTCGGGCAGCTCCATGACCTGGTCGATGATCTGCTCGGCCGACTGGCCGGCGATCGGCTTGCCGCAGATGTGGCAGTGGGGCTTGCCGATCCGCGCCCACAGCAGGCGCAGGTAGTCGTAGATCTCGGTGACCGTGCCGACCGTCGAGCGCGGGTTGCGCGACGTCGTCTTCTGGTCGATCGAGATCGCCGGCGACAGGCCCTCGATCGAGTCGACATCGGGCTTGTCCATCTGGCCGAGGAACTGGCGCGCGTAGGCGCTCAGCGACTCGACGTAGCGGCGCTGGCCCTCGGCGTAGATCGTGTCGAAGGCCAGCGACGACTTGCCCGACCCCGACAGCCCGGTGATCACCGTCAGCGCGTCGCGCGGGAGCGCGACCGTGACGTCGCGGAGGTTGTGCTCGCGCGCCCCTGTGACGACGATCTCGGTGTTGGGCGCCATGCCCCACCCAGTCTAGGTGATCGAACAGACGTTCGATCGCCCCAGCGACGGCTGGCGCGATCGGAGTACCGTGTGCCTGCTGACGTCGCCGAGACCGGGAGCTGCCGATGAGGCACAGGATGGTTGTCGTCGCCCTCGCCGCCGCGGTCCTCGCCGCGCTCGTCCTGTGCGGCGTCGCGGGCGCGGCCCACAACCCGAACCCGAAGCTGGCCGTGACGTTCAGCGGCACGTGGAAGGTCTCGCACGTGGACGGGTCCGGCGCGAGCTTCCAGAACATCAGCGGCAAGTGGAAGTTCAGCTGGTCGCCGCTCCTGCACGACTTCCGCGACTTCGGCAAGCAGGGCGCCGGCCAGCCGCACTACTTCCCGGCGACCCACGTGTCCGGCTCGGGCAAGGGCACGTTCCAGGACTACGGCGGGGCGACCTGCCACACCAAGATCGAGCCGCCCGACAACGCCGCCGTGTTCCAGCTCGTGCTGGTCAAGCGCGCAGGGGACGCGATCACCGTCCAGGCGGCGGCGCCGTTCGGCGGCGTCAACGGCTCGGTCGGCGGCCACTTCGCCGTCACGCCGGACACCTGCAACACGGCCGCCGGGATGATCTTCCAGAGCGGGACCGCGACGAGGGACTGGACGCCGCGCGTCTCGATCGCCAAGCCCACCGGCTCGACCGAGTCCGCCAACGAGTGGCAGATGGAGATCCACTCGTCATCGGCGATCTTCCGGGTCAACGCGGTCGCACCGGAGAAGAGCTACCCGGTCAGCTTCAGCTACAGCGCCCACACCGGGTCGGGCGACAACATCTCCAGGACGACCGAGTCCTGGAGCGGCACGGTCAAGATCGCCGTCGCCGGCTGACGCCGGGCGAGCGCCTCAGGACGTGCCGTACCTGCGCACGATCGCGCGCAGCGCGCGCATCGCCGGCTTGTCGGCGATCGTCCCGTCGGGGCGGCTGACGCGCAGGCCCGACCAGACGAACGAGTTGGGCGAGTCGCGGTCGTAGCTGGCCCACGTGTACCAGTAGATCCGCCGCAGGCGCAGCGCCTTGGCGTCGCGGACGTAGAGCGTGTAGGCCTCGGTCAGCCGCTGCGCCTGCCCGGCCGGCGTGACCTCCCAGCCGTGCGTGTTCTTCGTCTTGCCCAGCGCCGACGGCCAGGTCAGCTCGGTCAGCCAGATCGGCTTGCCCGCGTCGCCGCCCCGGTCGAGCGCCTCGCGGTTCAGGCGCGTGATCTTCAGGCTGTTGGACGGGCGGCCGCTGAACGGGTGCACGGCGGCGACGTCGAAGCAGCCGTGCACGCCCGCCTTCTCGAGCGCCGCCATCGCCCGCCAGGAGTCGTTGGCCAGCCCGGCCATGACGACCGTCGAGCCGCGGTCGGCCGCCTTCGCCGCGCGATAGGCGGCGCACAGCAGCTCGCGGTAGCTGCTCGCGTACGGCCGCGCCGACCAGTAGTCGGACAGGTTCGGCTCATTCCAGATCTCCCACGCGCGGACCGGCACGCGCGGCAGGCCGGGATTGGCCTTCCAGAACGTGCCGTCCGGGCCGTAGCGGGCGATCAGGCGCCGCAGGAAGGCGGCATAGTCAGCCGGCCGCCGCGGCGCCGCCATGTCGCGGCCCTGGACCTCGGCCGCCCAGCCGGGCGAGTCGAGCACGAGGCCGAGGACGTCGAGGCGGTCGCGCGCGGCCGCGGCGACCCGCCTGTCCATCGTCGCGAAGTCCGGCCTTCCCCTCTGTGGCTCGATCAGCGCCCAGTTGAACTGCAGCCGGATCGTGCCGACGCCGGCGGCGTCCATCACGGCGCCCTCCCTGAGCAGGACCGCCGGGTCGTCGAGCGGCCCGTCGGCCATCGCGCCGAAGAAGGTCCGCGGCAGGCCCGCCGCGGTCGCCGCGGCGACCGGCGTCAGGCACAGCGCCAGCAGCAGGCCGAGCGCGAGACGCCGCACGGCGCCGCGGGCTCAGCCGTCGACCGAGGCGTAGACCTCGTCGAGCAGCCCGGCCCGGTCGCGCAGGTCGAAGTTCTCGGCGAGGTAGCGGTCGGTCTCCTCGCGCGAGGTGCCGTTGAGCGCCATGTTGAGCGCGATCAGCCGCGCCCCCTCGACGTCCTGACCGTCGGCGTCCGCTCCGCCGCCCGATGCGGCGTCGCCGTGATCGGGTCCGTCCACAGGACTGTCCCCGCTCACGCTCCTTGCCTCGGGCGCCGGATCGGACGTCGAGCCCTCCGTGGCCTCCTCTGCCTGGGGCGCGGGAGCCTCCGGCTCCGGCTCCGGCTCCGGCTCGCTCGCCGCCTCAGCGGGCGCCTCCGACGTCGACGCGTAGAGCTCCTCCATGTTCCCCGACAGCAGCGCGAGGTCGGCCTGCAGCCGCTGGGCGCCGGCGCGCAGCGTCTCGGACAGCGAGCGCAGCTCGCTGTCCATCGCGTCGATGCGGTCGGAGATCAGGCCGGCGGCCTCGGCGACGCGGTGCACGTGCGCGCGCGAGCGCTCGAGCGCGTCCTCGCGCGCCGTCGACGCGGCCCGCTCGGCCTCGCGGCGCACCCTCTCGGCGTCCTCCTCGGCCGCGCGTTCGATCGCCGCGGCGCTCTGCTCGGCCGCCTCGACGATCGACGCGACCTGCGCCCCGGCGACCGCGGCGACGGACTCGGGCGAGCGCTGCCCGCCCTCGCCCTGCAACGCGGCCATCTCGTCGGCGACCCGCGTCAGATGGGCGTCGACGGCCTCCGTGTCGTAGCCGCGACGGGCGATCGGGAAGTCGCGTCGCTCGATGGACTGGCGGTCGAGTGCCACGGCGCGATCCTACCTGCTGGGGAGGGCGAGACCACGGCGCGAGCGCACCACCAACCCGTCGCGCTCGAGCGCCCCGAGCGCACGCTCGAGGCGCTCGGGATCGACCTCGGGAAGCGCCTCGCCGGCGGCGAGCGCGGCGACGATCCGGCCGCGCACCCAGCGGTCGGTGTCCTCGAAGCGCGGCCGCGCCGCGCGGCCCTCCCGCGATGCCGCGACCACCCTCCCGCGCGACGGGCAGCCGGCCAGCGGGCACTCGCCGCAGCGCGGCGCGCGGGCGGTGCAGACCGTCGCGCCGAGGTCCATCAGCGCGTGGCCCAGCTCGGGCGGTCCGGACATCGGCCCGCCGGCGCGCGCGAACACGCGCGCGACGTTGACGTCGACCGGCACGACCGGCTCGTCGAAGGCGAACGCGCGCAGCGCCGCCGCCGTGTAGGCGCCGACGCCCGGCAGCGCCGTCAGGTCCGCGGGCCAGCCGCGCTCGGCGACGACCGCGCACGCCTCGCGCAGGCGCAGCGCGCGGCGGTTGTAGCCGAGCCCGACCCACTCGGCAAGCGCCTCGGCCGGCGTCGCGGCGGCGAGCGCCGCCGCGGTCGGCCAGCGCGCCAGCCACGCCTCCCAGCGCGGCAGCACGCGCGCGACCTGGGTCTGCTGGAGCATCACCTCGCTGACGAGCACCGCGTAGGGGTCGCGCGTGCGCCGCCAGGGCAGGTCGCGCCCGTGCTCGCGGTACCAGAAGAGAAGCTCGGCGGCGAAGCCGTCGGACGCGGCCGCCGTCAGAGGCTCGCCTCGTCGACTTCCCGCAGCTCCCGGCGCAGCTCGCGGATCTCGTCGCGCAGCCGCGCCGCGTACTCGAAGCGCAGGTCGTCGGCGGCGGCGAGCATCTCCTCCTCGAGCTCGACGATCGCCTTCTCCAGCTCCGACAGCGACATCTCGCCCGGCTTGGCGCGCCGGCGCTCCGAGCGCCGCTTGCCGCGTGGCGTCTTGCCCTCGGCCTGCAGGAACTCGGCGATGTCGGAGATCCCCTTGGAGATCGTCGTCGCCGTGATCCCGTGCTGCTCGTTGTAGGCGATCTGGATCGCGCGCCGCCGCTCGGTCTCGGCGAGCGCCTTGCGCATCGCGTCGGTCTCCTTGTCGGCGTACATGACCACCGTGCCGTCGACGTTGCGCGCGGCGCGCCCGATCGTCTGGATCAGCGACGTCTCCCCGCGCAGGAAGCCCTCCTTGTCGGCGTCGAGGATCGCCACCAGCGAGACCTCGGGCAGGTCGAGCCCCTCGCGCAGCAGGTTGACGCCGACGAGCACGTCGTACTCGCCGAGGCGCAGGTCGCGGATGATCTGGATGCGCTCGAGCGTGTCGACCTCGGAGTGCAGGTAGCGCACGCGGAAGCCCATCTCCAGCAGGTAGTCGGTGAGGTCCTCGCTCATCTTCTTGGTGAGCGTGGTGACGAGCACGCGCTCGTCGCGCTCGACGCGCGCGCGGATCTCGTTCATCAGGTCGTCGATCTGGTTGCGCGTCTCGCGCACGTGGACCTGCGGGTCGACGATCCCCGTCGGGCGCACGATCTGCTCGACGACGACCTTCGAGTTGCGCCGCTCGTACTCGCCCGGCGTCGCCGAGACGAACACCATCTGCGGCGTGATCGAGAGGAACTCCTCGAACGTCTGCGGGCGGTTGTCGAGCGCGCTCGGCAGCCGGAAGCCGTAGTCGACGAGCGTCTGCTTGCGCGAGCGGTCGCCCTCGTACATGCCGCCGATCTGCGGCACGGTCTGGTGCGACTCGTCGATGAACAGCAGGAAGTCGTCGGGGTAGTAGTCGAGCAGGCAGTACGGCCGCGCGCCGGGCGGGCGGCCGTCGAGCACGCGCGAGTAGTTCTCGATGCCGTTGCAGAAGCCCATCTCGCGCAGCATCTCCATGTCGTACTGCGTGCGCTGGCGCAGGCGATGGGACTCCAGCAGCTTGCCCTCGGCCTCGAGCTCGGCGCAGCGCGCCTCGAGCTCGGCGCCGATCTCCTCGACGGCGCGCTCGATCGTCCCCTCCTTGACCGAGTAGTGCGTCGCCGGCCAGATCGCGATGTGCTCGAGGTCGTCCTCGATCAGTTCGCCGGTCAGCGGGTCGAAGTGCGCCAGGCGCTCGACCTCGTCGCCGAACAGCGTCGCGCGGTAGGCCGACTCGGCGTATGCGGGGAAGACCTCGAGCGACTCGCCGCGCACGCGGAAGTGGCCGCGGCCGAGCGCGACGTCGTTGCGCGTGTACTGCATCGAGACGAGCTTGCGCAGCAGCTCGTCGCGGTCGACCTCGTCACCGCGCCTGAGCACCTGCATGTTGCGGTCGTAGGTCTCCGGCGAGCCGAGGCCGAAGATCGCCGACACCGAGGCGACGATCAGCACGTCGCGCCGCGCGAACAGCGCCGCCGTGGCGGCGTGGCGCAGGCGGTCGATCTCGTCGTTGATCGCCGAGTCCTTCTCGATGTAGAGGTCCTTGGACGGGACGTAGGCCTCGGGCTGGTAGTAGTCGTAGTAGCTGACGAAGTACTCGACCGCGTTGTCGGGGAAGAACGTCCGAAACTCGTTGCAGAGCTGGGCGGCGAGCGTCTTGTTGTGGGCGATCACGAGGGTCGGCTTCTGGACCTCCTGGACGACGCCGGCCATCGTCATCGTCTTGCCGGTGCCGGTCGCGCCGAGCAGCGTCGTGAAGCGCTCTCCCGCCTGCACCGCCTCCGAGATCTGCCCGATCGCCTTGGGCTGGTCCGCCGCCGGGGTGAAGATCGGATCGAGGCGGAACTCCGGCATTCCGCGCTCAGTCTAGGCTCGGGCTGTGACGAAGCGGGAGCCGATCGAGGGAGGCCTCGCGCCCGAGCACGCGCTGCTGCACCTGCGCGGCGAGCGCGGCGCGTTCGCGCTCGTCGGCGAGTGGGCGGGCGTGCGCGCGATCCTCGGCTCCGAGCCGGTGCGCGTCGCCACGCCCGACGACGACCCGTTCGCCGTGTTCGACGACCTGCCCGATGTCGGGGAGCCGGACTCCGGCGCCGTGGTCGGCGGCGGCTGGTTCGGCTGGCTCGGCTACGGCCTCGGCTCGCGCGTCGAGCGCCTGCCCCCCTCCCCGCCCGTCCACGCCGCCGTCGCGCCGTGGCGACTCGCCTACCACGACCACGTCGTCGTCTTCGACGGCGAGCGCTGGTGGTTCGAGGCGCTGTGGACATCGGAGCGCGACGCGGCGCTGCGCGAGCGGCTGGGGGCCTGGCGCGCGCGGCTCGGCGGCCCGGCTCCCGAGCCGCGGCCCGTCGCCGTGGGGCCGGG
>DASZVK010000279.1:0-12122 GCA_035547175.1 Solirubrobacteraceae bacterium | reverse complement strand
GACGTGCACGGCGATCTCGGCGCCGCCGTCGAGCAGGTGGCGCAGCGCGTGCGCCTTGAGCGCCGTCGAGAGCTCCGCCACGGTGTAGATCCCGCGCATCCTCGCGATCTCCGCGGCCGGGATCCCGAGCTGTCCCGGCGTGAGCACGCGCAGGGCGTCCGAGCCCGGATCGACGGCCTCGTCGGCGTCGACGAGGAGCACGTGCAGCGGCGCATCGCCGTGATGCCGGCGCCATCCGTCGGCGAGCACACGCGCATGGGGCAGGTAGTTCTGGGCGGCGACCGTGCAGCCGACCGTTCCCGGCGCCAGGAGGCTCACGCGCGGACCGTCCCCGGAGCCGGGTAGTGGCCATGCGCCCAGGCCGGCAGGCAGACGGGGAACCTCGACCCTGGATCGTGCGGGCGGTCGGCCTCCTCGACGGCGAGGCCGCCGGCGTGCCAGGCCACCCGCCTGGCCGCCAGCTCGGCCCGCCGGGCGCGCCGGCGCAGCGCCGTCCTCGCGGCGATGCGCGGGCGGGCGCCCAGGCCGGCGAGGTTCAGGTCGGTCACGTCCGCGGAGGTCAGCGTCCGGGAGAAGTACTGGGCGAACTCGCCGACCGCCGAGGTGCACTTCAGCAGCCGGTCGCACCGCGCGAGCAGCAGCGCGTCGACCAGCACCTCCTCGCCCTTGGCCCGGTTCCCGCGGCCGCCCGCCGGCCCGGTCTTGAAGACGTTCGCCTCCGACGCCGACAGCATCTCCGCGCACCACACGACGCGATCGCCGTAGCGCCGCACGATCTCGTCGCGGAACTGGGACTGGTCGGTCGCCACGAAGATCCCGGCGTCCCGGTGGCGGTCCAGGTGGTCGTCGATGAGCGGGAAGTACTCCGCCGGCGGGACGATGCGCGAGAGGCGCGGGCCCGCCCCGACGTCGTCCTTGTCGGTGCCCCGGAGGTGGACCCCGAGCATCGGCGTCCTCCAGTGCTCGGCCACGTAGCGCTCGACCCGCTCGCGGATCTCGGCTCGCACGCGCACGTACCGGCCGACGAGCCGGCGGCCCTCCGCGCGCTGGGCCGCCCACCAGCGCGCGTCGAGGTGCGTGGTCTTGTCGTCGACGACGCGGAAGTAGCCGTAGGGGTACGTGAAGACGCTCGTGGGCTCCCAGTGGTGCAGCCTCCAGAGCTCCCAGTGGCTGAGGGTGAGGATCCGCCGGCCGGCGCGCGCCGCGAGCGCGCGGGCGTCGTCGAGGGTGAGCCCGGCGACCGGCTCGAAGTAGTACTCCCACACGTTGGGGCCGGCGGCCTCCTCGTAGTACGGGTTGGTCCCGTCGATCGAGTCGGCCCCGTAGTGCACGACCGGGATCAGCCGCCTGGCCTCCGCGTAGCGGATCTGGTTGATCGCGAACTGCACCTGCGCGAAGAACCCGGCGTCGCGGTGGTTCATCCGGATCACCAGCACGTCGCGATCTTGGATGCCGGGGCTCAGGCGCGCCAACGTACCAGACGCTGCGCGAAGATCTCCCGATGGAGCTCGACGTTCCGGTCGACCGGCTCATCGGCGGCGAGATCGCCTTCTACACGTTCGCGACGCGAGGCTTCGCGCCGCTGACGCTGAACCTGCACGCGTCGCTGCGGCGCTTCGACCCCGCGCTCGCGGACAGGCTGATCGTCTTCTGCGCCGACGAGGCGACGGCGGAGCGACTGGCGACGGCGGGCGTCGTCGCCGTGCGGTGCGAGCCGGGCGCGCTGCCCGAGTCCGCCGACTTCGGGCGCACGGGCTTCGGGCGCGTCGTGAGCCACAAGTTCGCGCTGGCGCAGAGCCTGCTCCGTCACGCCCGCTACGTGTGCTGGTGCGACGGCGACATCGTGGTCCAGGGCGCTCTGAGCCGTCGCGTGCCCGAGCTCGTCGCCGAGCACGACGTGGACCTGCTCATGCAGCACGAATGGCCCAAGGACGTCCTCAACACCGGCTTCTGGGTCGCGCGCAGGTCGCCCGCGGTCGACGAGATGCTCGCCGACATGGCCACGCAGACCGCTCGGCTCGACGTCGACGATCAGACGTACTTCAACGAGCGTCACGCACACGCGGGCGCCCTGACGATCGCCACGCTCGACCACGACGAGTTCCGCTGCGGCAACCGCTTCTACTACCGCAGCCTGGGACGGCCGCCCGCGAGCACGATCCTGCACTTCAACTACGCGGTCGGGCAGCGCGCCAAGACCGACCTGATGATGCAGCACGGCGCCTGGTACCTGCCCCGGCCACGCCGTCCCGCGGCCTGGGTGAGGCTGCGCTACGTCGCCGTGACGATCGGGCTGCGGCTGGGGCTCTGGCTGGCCGACGACCGCGTCGGGATCGACCTCGACGCCGTCCTCGGCCTCGGCGGGAGGCGCAGGCGCATGCTGCAGGTGACGAGGGCGTTGCACGGCCGGCTCGCTCGGCGTCTGCGGGGCGGCTAGACGGTACGATCGGCGCCCGGCTCGACGCGCCGGAGCACGATGGCCATGACCGGGACACGCCCTCGCGCGCAGACGGACGGGCTCGTCGGTTGCACGGTCGCCACGAGCAGCCACCTCGCCGCGGCGGAGGTGGTCGCGGAGTCCTGGCGGCGCCTGCACGCGGACGCCCCGTTCCGGATCCTCCTGGCCGACGTGGACGCGGGCTCGGTCCCGCCGGGCGACGAGTCGCTCCTCTCGCCGGCCGACGTGGGCCTCGACGCGACCGAGCTGCGCATCCGCCGCACGATCTACCACGCCTGGGAGTACGCGACGTCGCTCAAGCCGGTGCTGGTCCGCCACCTCCTGCGGCAGGGCGCCGAGGTCGTCGTCTTCACCGACGCCGACACGGACCTCCACGCGCCGCTCGACGCGCTCGCCGAGCAGGCCGCGGAGGCCGGCGTCTGCCTGACCCCGCACGTCCTCTCGCCGCTGCCCGCCGACGGAAGGGGGCCCGACGAGATGCACCTGCTCGCGCACGGCGTGGTGAACACCGGGCTGGTCGCCGTGGGCCGGGGCGGGGCGCCGTTCGTCGACTGGTGGACGGCGCGCACCCGCCGCGACTCGCTGGGCCTGCCCGGCGACGGGTTCCTGCTCGATCAGCGATGGGCCGACCTCGCGCCGACCCAGTTCGGCGCCCGGCTGGTCGACGACCCGGGCCTCAACGTCGCCTTCTGGAACCTCCACGAGCGGCGCCTGGAGCGCTCCGGCGGGCGCTGGACCGTCAACGGCGTCGCGCTCCGCCACTTCCACTTCAGCGGGTTCGATCCCGAGGATCCGCTGACCCTCACCCATCATGCGCTGGCCCTTCCGCATCGCGTCGCGCTCGGCGACGTGCCCCAGGCCGTCCCGCTGCTGCGCGAGTACGCCGACCGCGTCCTCTCGGCGGGCCAGCGCCGCCTGCGGGCCGCCGGCGGCGGGTTCGACGCCACGGCGGCCGGGCGCGCGCTGGCGCCGCGGGACCGCCTGCTGCTGCGCGAGGCCGTGCTGGCGCACGAGGCCGGCGCCGCGCCCGCTCCACCGGACCCGTTCGACCCCGCCCAGTCGGCGGCGTTCGCGGAGTTCGCCGGCTCGCCCGTGGCTCGGCTCCCGCTCTCCCCGCAGGCCCGGGCCCGCATGCGACGGGTCGATCGGCTCTCCCCGGACCCGGGCCACATGGGTCGCGCGGACCGGCTGGCGCTCCGGCTGCCCCGCGCGGCCGTCCGGCACCTCGGCATCCCCTTCCACGGCCTCGCCGCGCCGAGCGCGGCGGTGCTCGCCGAGTACGGCCGGCGGGCCGCCGGGCCTCACTGAGAGCCGCGCGCCCGCGCGAGGCGCCGCCATGCCCGTCGCAGGCCCGGCTGCTCGGCCAGCGCCTGGCGTCGCACGGCGAGCGTGTCCAGCGGGCCCTGGTCGCACGCGTATCCCGCCGCGTCCAGGCGCTCCCGGGCCGCCCCGCGGTCGGCCGCCGACAGGTGCGCATGCTCGTAGAGGACGAGGGTCGGCCGGTAGCGCTCGAGATCGACCGTCCGCAGGATCTCCCAGTCGTAGCCCTCCGCGTCTATGTGCAGCAGCTCGAAGGCGTCGATCGCATGTCGCGCGCAGAGCGAGTCGAACGTCAGCGTCGGCACCGTGGTCGACACGAGGAGCTCCCGGATCCGCGGGATCGCCTCCTCGTGGGAGAGGATCGTCCGCAGCGAGAAGGAGCCGAGCTGGTCGTACCACTCGGGAAGCGGCCCGTCGGTGTCGCGCCGCTCGCGCAGATGATGGAACTCCGCCTGCCCGTCGCGATCGGAGACGGCGACGTTCGCGAGCCGGAGGCGCGGGTTGCCGCCGCGCTCGCGCCGCAGGCGCGCGAACACGTAGGGGACCGGCTCGACGAGCAGCCCGTGCCACCCGTAGGCGTCGGCCAGCGCGCGCAGCGGGTCGCCGGTCGTGCCGTCGTTGGATCCGATCTGCACGAACGTCGTCGGACGCCCGGCCCGGGCCCGCGCGAACGCCCGCAGGACGCGCGTCGGCCAGTCCGGCGCCCGGCGGGACGGGCGCGGGCCCGCCTCACGGGCGAGCAGCGAGTCGTATAGGGCCAGCACGCCCTCGACCATCGCCGGCGAGTCGAACCGGGCGCGCGCTCGACGCCAGCCGGCGGCGGCGAGCCGCTCGCGGCGATCGTCGTCGGCCAGGAGGGCGCCGATCCCCGCGGCGAGGGCATCGGGATCGCCCGGCGCGACGAGGACGCCCGTCTCGCCGTCGACGAGCTCGCGCGTGCCGCCGATGTCGGTGGCGACGACCGGCCTGTGCGACGCCATGGCCTCGATCAGCGACAGCGGCAGGCCCTCGGCCAGCGACGGCAGCACGACGAGGTCGCAGGCCGCCAGCAGCGCCGGCATGTCGCGGCGACGGCCGAGGAACGTCACGCGCTCGGAGACGCCGAGCCGTCGCGCCTCCTCGGCGAGCTCGTCGCGCAGGGCCCCGTCGCCGACGCACACGAACCGCACTCCCGGCAGCTTCGTCGCCGCCGCGAGCAGATGGCGGTGTCCCTTCTCCGGCGCGAGCCGAGCGGGGACGAGGGCGATCGGCCGTCCGGAGCCGTCGTCGATCTCGCTGCGCACCGCCGGGTCCGGCGGGCCGCCGAAGCGCTCCACGGCGACGGCGTTGTGGACGACCGCGATCCGCTCCTCGGGCCAGCCGAGCGCCTCGTGGAAGCGCTCCTTCGTGTGCTCGGAGACGGCGATGAGCCGGTCGACCCGGCGGCTGAGCGCCCAGACCTGCGGGCGCTGCGTCCAGGGGATCTCGACGTCGACGAACAGCTGGGCCGTCGCGAGGACGGCCGGCACGCGAGCGACGCAGGCCGCCGCGAGCGCCCACTTGCACGCCAGCGGCCACGTCAGATGGGCGTGGAAGACGGCCGGCCGCTCGCGGCGCAGCAGCGCCACGAGGCCGGGGGCCCGCAGCGCGCCGCCGACCCCGAGGGGGGTGGCGGGCACGACGCGGTCGGGGATCCCGGCGGCGGCCGTCTCGCGCAGCAGCGGCTCGAGGCCCGCCGCGCCCGGGTGCAGCAGGGTCGGCCACCAGCCGGCGTCGCGCAGGCCGACCAGCAGGATCGCCAGCGCCTGCTCGGCGCCCCCGAAGTCCTGCGAGTCGGTGTAGGCGAAGACGGTGCCGGTCATCCTGCCCGGTCGTCGGCGGGCGCCCGGGACCAGCTGACCTCGGGCTGGACGGCCCGTGACCGGGTCAGCCAGTCCTGGCGGTCGCCCGGCTGCGGCATCACGGTGAAGCGCAACGCGCCGCCGTCGGTCATGAAGTGGTGGCTGCCGGTCCCGAGCCAAAGGCCGAGCGTGTAGTCGCCCGCGCGCAGCAGCGGCGGGACGTGGAGCCGGACGACGTGCTCGCCGGCGGCCGGCGCCAGCTCGGGCATGTCGGGTTGGTCGGACCACGTCTCGCTGACGACCCGCACGCCGTCGGCGGCGGTGAGCCACATCGTCAGGTCGAGCCCCGGCACGCGCTCGGACGTGACCACCCGGGCCTGCAGCGAGAACGGCTCGCCGCGCGGTGGCGAGCGCAGCAGCCCGCCGTCGTCGTCGACGAGCGCCACGTGGCTGATGCCGGCGGCGCCCTGCACCTCGAAGTGCGACTCGCCCGACTCGCTCATCAGCGAGGAGTAGTAGTCGCGGACGATCGACTTCGGCTCGCCGTCGTCGCGGATGCGTCCGTGCTCCAGCCAGGCCGCGCGGGAGCACAGGCGGGTGATCGCGCCGAGATCGTGGCTGACGAACACCACGGTGCGGCCCTCGTGGCTGAGCTGGCTCATCCGCTCGATGCACCGCCGCTGGAACTCGATGTCGCCGACGGCGAGGATCTCGTCGACCAGCATCAGCTCGGGCTCCAGGTGGGCGGCCACGGCGAACGCGAGCCGCAGGTACATGCCGGACGAATAGCGCTTGAGCGGCGTCTCGAGGAACCTCTCGACGCCGGCGAACTCGACGATGTCGTCGTAGTGGCGCCTGATGTCGCTGCGCGTCATCCCCATCACGGCGCCCGAGAGGAAGATGTTCTCGCGGCCGGTCAGCTCGGGATGGAAGCCCGTCCCGACCTCGAGCAGGACGCCGATGCGCCCGCGCGTGCGAACCACGCCCTCGGTCGGATCGGTGATGCGCGAGAGGATCCGCAGGAGCGTCGACTTGCCCGCGCCGTTGTGGCCGATGAGGCCGAGCGCCTCCCCCTGGTGGACGGTCAGGTCGACGTCGCGCAGCGCCCAGGTCTCGCCGCGGGCCGCGCGCCCGCCGCGGCGCGGGCGCACCGCCTGCACGAGGGCGTCGCGGAGGCTGCCGTAGGCCGCCTGCTGCTGCCCGAGGACGTAGCGCTTGCCCAGCCCGCGGACCTCGATGACGCTCGGTCCCATCCTCAGATCCGATCGGCGAACTGTCGCTCCATGCGGCGGAAGAACACGAGCCCGCTGGCCATCAGCAGCGTCGTCGCCGCGAGCGACACGAGCAGGACGCCCGCGGGCGGGGCCGGCAGCCCGAGCAGCGCCCAGCGGACGAGCCCGATCACGCCGACGAGCGGGTTGACCGCATAGAGGTACTGCTCCCAGCCCGATCCCGTGACCGACGACGGGTAGACCACCGGGCTGAGGAAGAAGAGCAGCTGCATGAGGAAGCCCAGGGCGTAGCGCACGTCGCGGTAGAGGACGTTGAGCGCCGAGAGCCAGAGCGCGAGCCCGAACGCGACGACCACGGTGGCCAGCGCGCAGGCGGGGAGCAGCACGACCGTGACCGACAGCGACACGCCGGCCACGACGGTCACGACGACCGCGATCGAGAGCGCGATCGTCAGGTCGACCAGCGGGGCCGTCACCGCCGCCAGCGGCGCCATGAGGCGCGGGATGTAGACCTTCGTGACCATGTTCGCGTTGCCGGCGAGGCTCTCCGTGGCCGCCATCAGCGACGTGTTGAACGGCGACCAGATGGCCAGGCCGGCGATCACCATCGCGCCGTAGGGAACGCCGTCGCCGGAGATGCCCACGCCGCGGCCGAGGATCAGCGCGAAGACGACCATCGCCACCAGCGGCTGGATGATGGCCCAGCCGACGCCGAAGAACGTCTGCTTGTAGCGGATCTTGAGGTCGCGGACGACGAGGATCACGCCGACGTCGCGGTAGTCCCACAGCTCGCGCAGGTCGAGCCGGGGAAGGAAGCGCCCGCCGGGCCTGATCTCGATCCACGGACGCTCGAGGGGCGCGGGGGCGGGTCTGCTGGGGGCGTCGACCGGCAGTTCGTCGGCACCGGTGGCCATCAGCGGCGCACGATAGCCCCCAGGGGGCCCCGTGGCGGTCCTCGCGAGCCGCGGCCGGGCCCGACGGCTCGTCCCGCGGCCAGCGCAGCGCATAGGGTTCTCGCGCTGTGCCCGACGTCCCCCGCCACGTGGCGATCATCACCGACGGCAACGGCCGCTGGGCCAAGGCGCGCGGCCTGCAGCCGATCGACGGCCACAGCGCCGGCGCCGACGTCGTCAAGGCGCGGCTGCGCGACGCGGCCGAGCTCGGCATCGAGCAGTTCACGGTCTACTCGTTCTCGACCGAGAACTGGTCGCGGCCGGCGCAGGAGGTCGCCGGGCTGATGCGCATGTTCGCCGAGCGCATCGAGCGGGAGACGCCGGAGCTGCGCGACGAGGGCGTGCGCATGCGCTTCGTCGGCCGCCGCGAGGGCGTCTCGCCGGCGCTCGTGCGCCAGATGGACTGGGCCGAGCGCGAGACGGCGAACGGCGACGTGATCACGCTGTTCGTCGCCTTCAACTACGGGGGGCGCGCAGAGCTGCTCGACGCCGCCGTGCGCTACCACGGGGGCGGGGAGGAGGCGTTCGCGCGGCTGCTGTACGCGCCCGAGATGCTCGACCCCGACCTCGTCATCCGCACCAGCGGCGAGCAGCGCCTGTCGAACTTCCTGCTGTGGCAGTCGGCCTACTCCGAGCTCGTCTTCCGCGACGAGCTGTGGCCGGACTTCACGCGCGAGGCGTTCGAGGCGGCGCTGGCCGAGTACGCATCGCGCACGCGCCGCTTCGGGGGACGCTGATGGCCCGCGGCGGCGGCGACGGGCGGGAGCGCGGGCCGTCCCGCCGCCGGGCCCGCCGCGCCGCGCGGCGCAACCAGGGCTCGGACCTCGGCGCGCGCGTCGTCGCCGCGATCCCGCTGGCGGCCTTCGCGATCTTCATCGTCTACCGCGGCGGCGCGGTCTTCGTCGTCGCCCTGGCCGCGATCGCCGTCGTCTGCCTGCACGAGCTCTACGCGATGTTCGAGCGCGCCCACCCGGCGCGGCTGGCCGGCTTCGCCGCCGTCGTCGGGATGCTCGCCGCGGCGCATTGGGGCGGGCAGTTCC
Organism: Solirubrobacteraceae bacterium; assembly: GCA_035547175.1. Classification (GTDB taxonomy): domain Bacteria; phylum Actinomycetota; class Thermoleophilia; order Solirubrobacterales; family Solirubrobacteraceae; genus BP-464. The sequence continues at coordinate 3,299 of DASZVK010000279.1, read as the reverse complement.
AGGTGCTCGGGGTGCTGGCGCTGGCGGTGCCGCTGACGTTCCTGCTCGTCGTCGCCCAGCCGCGCGGCGGGGCGCCGGCGATCGCCGTGACGCTGCTCGGCGTCGGCTGGATCGGCCTCGCGCTCGCGCACGCGGTGCTGCTGCGCGACCTGCCGCACGGCGGCGGGATCGTGATCGACGTGCTCGTCGGCACGTTCCTCGGCGACACCGGCGCGTACCTCGGCGGCCGCGCCTTCGGGGCGACGCCGATGGCGCCGCGGATCTCGCCCCACAAGACGCTCGAGGGGCTCGGCATCGGCGTGATCGTGGGCGTCGCCGGCGTGTGGTTCGCCGGGCTCTACCAGGACTGGCTGTCGGGCTACGACGCGCTCCTGCTCGGCCTCGCGGTCGCGGTCGTGGGGCCGATCGGCGACCTCTTCGAGAGCTACCTCAAGCGCGACGCGGGCGCCAAGGACGCGGGGACGATCTTCGGCGCGCACGGCGGCGCGCTCGACCGCCTCGACGCGGTCATGTTCACGATCGTCGCCGGGTTCTACGTCTGGTCGGCGATGAGCTGAGCGGGGAGGCCCGGAGCCCTCAGCCCGCCGCGGCCGCCCGAGCGCGGCGGGCGGCCTTGAGGCGGTCGTTGCGGTCCAGCACCGCCTTGCGCAGCCGCACGGACGCCGGCGTGACCTCGACGCACTCGTCGTCGCGCAGGAACTCCAGCGCCTGGTCGAGCGAGAGGACGCGATGGGGGACGAGGCGCACGAGCACCTCGGCCGTCGAGGAGCGGATGTTCGTCAGGTGCTTCTCGCGCACGGCGTTGACGTCGAGGTCGTCGGCGCGCGCGTTCTCGCCGACGATCATGCCCTCGTAGACCTCCTCGCCGGGGCCGACGAACAGCGTCCCGCGCTCCTGCAGGTTCATCAGCGCGAACTGCGCCGTCGTGCCGCGGCGGTCGGCGACGAGCGCGCCGGTCGGGCGCGTGCGCAGCTCGCCCGCCCACGGCGCCCAGCGGTCGAAGACGTGGTGCAGCACGCCGGTGCCACGCGTCTCGGTGAGGAACTCGGTGCGAAAGCCGATCAGGCCGCGGGCGGGGACGAGGTACTCCATCCGCACCCAGCCGGTGCCGTGGTTGACCATCTGCTCGAGCGTGCCCCTGCGCAGCGCCAGCAGCTGCGTGACGACGCCGACGTACTCCTCGGGGACGTCGACCGAGAGGCGCTCGACCGGCTCGCAGAGACGGCCGTCGATCTCGCGCGTGAGCACCTGCGGCTGGCCGACGGTCAGCTCGAAGCCCTCGCGGCGCATCAGCTCGACGAGCACCGCGAGCTGCAGCTCGCCGCGGCCCTGCACCTCCCAGGCGTCCGGCCGCTCGGTGTCGCGCACGCGCAGCGAGACGTTGCCGACCAGCTCGGCCTCGAGCCGGTCGCGGACCTGGCGCGCGGTCAGGCGCGTGCCCTCGCGGCCGGCCAGCGGCGACGTGTTGATCCCGATCGTGATCGACAGCGACGGCTCGTCGACGACGATCACCGGCAGCGGCCGCGGGTCGTCGGGGTCGGCGAGCGTCTCGCCGATCGTCACGTCGGCGATCCCGGCGACGGCGATGATCTCGCCCGGGCCGGCCTCGGCCGCCTCGACGCGGTCGAGCGCCTCGGTGACGTACAGCTCGCCGACCGTGGCGCGCTGCACGCTGCCGTCGGCGCGGCACCAGGCGACCTGCTGCCCCCTGCGGATCGTCCCGTTGCGCACGCGGCACAGCGCCAGGCGGCCGACGTAGGGCGACGCGTCGAGGTTGGTCACGTGCGCCTGCAGCGGGTGGCCCGGCTCGTGGGACGGGGCCGGGATGTGCTCGAGCAGCAGGTCCATCAGCGGCGCGAGGTCGCCGGCCAGCGCGTCCGCCTCGAGGCCCGCGCGGCCCGCCTTGGCGTTGCAGTAGACGATCGGGAAGTCGATCTGCGACTCGTCGGCGTCGAGGTCGAGGAACAGGTCGTAGACCTCGTCGACGACCTCGGCGATGCGGGCGTCGGACCGGTCGACCTTGTTGACGACGAGGATCACCGGCAGCCGCGCCTGCAGCGCCTTGCGCAGCACGAAGCGCGTCTGCGGCAGCGGTCCCTCGCTGGCGTCGACGAGCAGCAGCACGCCGTCGACCATCGTCAGGCCGCGCTCGACCTCGCCGCCGAAGTCCGCGTGGCCGGGCGTGTCGACGATGTTGAGCTTGACGCCGCGGTAGCGCACGGCCGTGTTCTTGGCCAGGATCGTGATGCCCTTCTCGCGCTCGAGGTCCATCGAGTCCAGCACGCGCTCGGCGACGTCCTGGTTGGCGCGGAACGCGCCGGACTGCCAGAGCATGGCGTCGACGAGCGTCGTCTTGCCGTGGTCGACGTGGGCGACGATCGCGACGTTGCGCAGGTCCGTGCGGAGCGAGGTCATGCGGGCGGGGAGGGGCGAGCGGGCCGGGCCCTTACCCTAGGGCCGTGGCTCGGCGGCTCCTCATCCTCGGCTCGACCGGGTCGATCGGTACGCAGGCGCTCGACGTCGTGCGCGGCGCGCCCGGCTCCTTCGAGCTCGTCGGGCTGTCGGCGGAGCGCTCGTGGGAGACCCTCGTCGCCCAGGCGCGCGAGCACGGCGTGCGCCGGATCGCGCTGGCCGACCCCGACGCCGCCGCGCGCGCCGCCGAGGCGTGGACCGACGGCGAGGTGCTCGTCGGCGCCGAGGGCATCGTCGCGCTCGTCACCGAGTCCGACGCCGACCTCGTGCTCAACGCGATGGTCGGCAGCGCCGGGCTCGGCCCGACGGTGGCGGCGCTCGGCGAGGGCATCGACCTCGCGCTGGCCAACAAGGAGTCGCTCGTCGTCGGCGGCGAGCTGGTGATGGCGCTCGCCGAGGCGACCGGGGCGCGGATCCTGCCCGTCGACTCCGAGCACTCGGCGCTGCACCAGCTCATCGCCTCCGAGGCCGGGTCGCGCTCGCCCGGGACGATCGAGCGCCTCGTCGTGACCGCGTCGGGCGGCCCGTTCCGCGGCCGCTCACGCGCCGAGCTGCGCTCGGTCAGCGTCGAGCAGGCGCTGCGCCACCCGACGTGGGAGATGGGCGGCAAGATCACGATCGACTCGGCCACGCTGATGAACAAGGGACTCGAGGTCATCGAGGCGCACCACCTGTTCGGCGTCCCGTACGAGCGCATCGACGTCGTCGTGCACCCGCAGTCGATCGTGCACTCCTACGTGACGCTCTGCGACGGCGCCGCGCTGGCGCACCTCGGCCATCCCGACATGCGCGTGCCGATCGCCTACGCGCTGCACCACCCCGAGCGC
>DASZVK010000278.1:0-7904 GCA_035547175.1 Solirubrobacteraceae bacterium | reverse complement strand
GGCGGCCTGGGTCAGGGCCGGCGGCACGCTCGTCGTCTGGCGCGCGCAGGGCGTCGGCGTCGCCGCCGCGGCGGGGCTGACGAGCGCGCGCGTGCGCGCCGGCGACCGGCCGAAGGTCGAGGGCGTGCTGCTCGGCCTCGGGCTCGACGACGGCGACCCGGTCGCGTGGGGCGAGCAGCCGCGCTCGTTCGCCTTCGACGCGGGCGACCCCGTGCTGAGCGCCGGAGGCGCCCACGTCGCCGGTCGCTACCCGGGCGACGCGTCGTTCTTCGTCAGCGGCTACGCGGGCGGCACGGCGCCGCTGCGCGGCAGCCCGGCGATCGTCGACGACGTCGTCGGCGCCGGGCGCGTCGTGCTGTTCTCGTTCGACCCCGCCTACCGCGGCTACGCCGAGGGCACCGAGCGGCTGGTGGCCAACGCGCTGCTCGCGCCGCGCCCGTAGCGGCCGGCGCCCGGTCAGGCGGGCTGCGTCGGCGCCGTGTGCGGCGGCAGCTCGGGCGGCCCGTCGGACGGCGACTCGTCCTCGTCCTCGTCGCCCTCATACCGGCTCCACAGGTCGCGCAGCACGATCTGGACGGCGGCGGCGACGGGGATCGCCACGAGCGCGCCGAGCACCCCCAGCAGCGACGAGCCCACGAGGATCGAGACGATCACGATCAGCGGCGCGACGCTCACCGTCCGCCGGTAGACGAGCGGCTGGATCAGGTTGTTCTCGACCTGCTGGTAGACGATCGAGACGATCGCCCAGATGATCGTGGCGGTCGGGAAGTCGTTGAACGCCGTGACGACTCCGACGGCGACGGCGCCGATCGTCGCGCCGACGAGCGGGATCAGGTCCAGGAACGCCACCAGCACCGCGAGCGGCACCGCGAACGGCACGTCGAGGATCGTCATCGTCACGTAGGAGACGACGCCCGCGATCACGCTGATGATCAGGTTGCCGGCGACGTAGCCGGCGGTCGAGCGGTAGATGTCGAGCGCGATCGTCCGGAAGCGCTGCTCGCGCTCGGGGCCGCGCAGGCGTAAGAGGAAGCCGGCGATGCGCCTGCCGTCGAGCAGCAGCAGGAACGTCATCGTCAGCACGGTGATCAGCTGCACGAGCGCGCTGAAGACGCCGACCGTGATGTCGCGCAGCGCGCCGGCGGCGTCGCCGAGCCGGTTCGGCAGCGTCTCGGCCTGCTTGCGCAGCTTCTTGGTGATGTCGTACTTGTCGTCGTACTTGCGGAACGTCTTGTTGGCGCGCAGGTCGTCGAGGTAGCCGGGGATGTCGCTGGAGAACTGCTCCACCTGCGTGACGATCGGCGGCACGACGAGCAGGCCGATGCCGACGATCGCCGCCGCGACCGCCAGGTACATCGACACGATCGACAGCGGCCGCGGCAGGCGCAGCCGGCGCTGGATCGCGTCGACCCCGGGGCCCATCGCGACGGCCAGGAAGACGGCGATGCAGAACAGCTCAACGACCGAGCGGACCAGCCACAGCAGGTAGAGCGCCGCGATCGTGACCGCGATCGTCAGGACGATCCGCACGATCGCACGCGTCGGCAGGGCCGCGGGGCTCACGGCGCCGGACGCTACGGCGACGATCGGACGGCGGCGCCGGGGCTCCCGGTCCCGCCGGGAGGGGCCTAGCGGCGGCCGAGCAGCCCGCGCAGGGCGGCGAGCCCGCCGCCGACGACGAAGCCGGCCAGGACCGCGCCGACGACGACCTCGCGCTGGTGGCGGCGTACGTGGCGGCGCCAGTCGGTCGCGAGCGTGACCTCCGCGCGCAGGCGGTCGACCGAGCGCACCAGCTCCTGCCGGTTGGCCTCGATCGAGGCGCGGATCTCCTCGGGCGGGCGGGAGGCCACTAGCGCAGCTCCTCCTTCGTCCTGCGCGCCTCGTCGATCGCCATCTGCGGGGTCGGCGGCGAGCCGGCCTTGAGCAGCCGCGCGGCGATCCAGCCGGCGAGCGCGCCGAGGACGAACAGCGCCCCGGCGACGAGGAAGAAGCCCCAGAAGATCTTGCTGCCGTCGACCGGCAGCAGGTACCACGCCAGCCACGCCAGGCCCTCGACGAGCACGACGAGGCCGAAGATCGCGAAGATCGCCGCCGCGGCGCCGATGCCCGCGCCCCTGAGCAGCCGGCCGAGCTTGACGCCGACCTCGGCCTTGGCCAGCTCGATCTCCTCGCGGATCAGCAGCGAGGCGCGCTCGGAGATCTCCGCGACGGCCTCGGCGATGCCGGCCGCGCCGGCACGCTCGTCAGTCTCGCTCTCGGCCAAGGCCCTTGAGGATCAGGGCGGCCACGAGGCCGCCGGCGAACGCGGTGCCCACGAGCAGCTCGGCGCGCGGGCCCTGGGCGGGCGCGGGCGCGGCCGGCCCCTCGGGTGCGACGGCGGCCGTCTCGGCCGTCGCGGAGGTGTCGTGGTCGCCGCTCACTCCGGTGGATCCTCCCCGAAGGCGCGGCGGAAGATCACCGCGGCCACGCGCGTGGCGAGGATGCTGGCCAGCGCGCCGACCGCGGCGACGATGCCCGACCAGGCCAGGCGCTTGACGAGATCGTTCTCCACCCGCGCGGGAAGCATCCGGCGCCAGGCTACCCCGTACGCGCCGCGGCGGCGCCGAGCCCGTCGCAGATCGTCTCGACGACCATCTGCTTGGCGCGCTCGTACTCGCCCGGGTCGTCGGGGCGCCCGCCGAGGATCCACGTGGTCAGCACCTGCTCGATCGCGCCGTAGAACGCCATCGCGGCGAAGTTCGGCGTGACCGCGGCGCGGAACTCGCCGTCGCGCTGGGCCTCCGCGACGATCCGCGCGATGCCGTCGTGGGCGGCCTGCATCGTCCGGTAGTGGGTCGCGCCGAACGTGTTCGCCGCACGCGTGACCTCGACGATGATGACCTTCATCACGTCGGGCTCGTGGACGTAGGAGTCGACGATGAAGCCGGCGATCGCGAGCAGCTTCTCGCGCGCGGGGGCGTCGCACGCCTCGACCTCGGCGATCGCCTCCAGCAGCACGCTCCAGCGGTCGAGGAAGATGCGGTCGAGGACCTGGTCCTTGGAGCCGAAGTAGTGGTAGACGAGGCCGTAGGCGACGCCCGCCTCGTCGGCGATGTCGGACACGCGGCACTGGTTGAAGCCCCGGGCCGCGAAGACGCGGACGGCGGCGTCGAGGATCTGGCGCTCGCGGTCCGCGCGCGAGGCCGCCATCAGGCGCGGGCCCGCTCGTAGAGGGCGGCGTCGCGGCGGTGGGCCAGCGCGGGCAGTGTCGCGCGGACGCGGTCCTGGGCCTCGAGGTCCAGCTCGGCGACGATCGCAACCTCCGCGTCGGGCGCCTGGGCGAGCACGACCCCCCAGGGGTCGACGATCATCGAGCGCCCGCCGCTGCGCAGGCCGGGGGCGTGCTCGCCGATCTGGTTGGCGGCGACCACGAAGGCCTGGTTCTCGATCGCACGAGCGCGCAGCAGGACCTCCCAGTGGTCGCGCGTCGTCGCCAGCGTGAAGGCCGCCGGGACGGCGAGGATCCGCGCCCCGCGCTCCGACAGCGCGCGGTAGAGCTCGGGGAAGCGGACGTCGTAGCAGATCGTCTGGCCGAGCCCGGTGCCGTCGGCGAGCTCCGTGAGGACGACCTCGTCGCCGGCGCGCTCGTGCGCGGACTCGCGGTAGGACGTGCCGTCGACGTCGACGTCGAACATGTGCAGCTTGCGGTAGAGGGCGTGGATCGCGCCGTCCGGGCCGACGTGGGCGCTGGCGTTGGAGACGACGCCGCCGTCCTCGACCAGCGACAGCGAGCCGGCGAGCAGGTCGATGCCCAGCTCGGCCGCCGTCGCGCGCGCCCAGGTCAGCGCCGGGCCGTCGAGCGGCTCGGCGCCGTCGCGCTGTGCGGCGCCGGGCTGGTAGATCGGCCACTTCTCCGGGAGCACGACGAGCCGCGCGCCGCGCGCCGCGGCGTCGCGGACGAGGCGATCGGCGGTGGCGAGGTTGCGGGCCTTGTCGGCGGTGGCGGTGAGCTGGACGGCGGCGACGAGCATGCGGTCCCTCCCTCTCCCTGATCGACTCGTCAGTCAAAGATACCGGGCGCGTGGGCGCGCGAGCGGCGGCGGGCGAGGCGCGCGCGGGTCCCGTCGCGGCCCGACTCGGCGCGGCGGCGACCCGTAGGGTCTCGTCCCGTGAGCGCGACGCCCGCCCCGTTCTCCGAGCACATGCGCGAGCTGGTCGCCGGCGGGCCGCCCGAGCTGCCGGTCGCGTGGGCCGAGTGGGAGCGCCTGGCCTACGAGCGCTGCAGCGCCGACGCGCGCGCGTTCGTCGAGGGCGGCGCGGGGACGGGCGCGACGATGCGCGCCAACCGCGAGGCGTTCGAGCGCCGGCGGATCGTGCCGCGCGTGCTGCGCGACGTGTCGGCGCGCTCGCACGCGCGTGACGTGCTCGGGATGCGGCTCGCGGCGCCGATCATGCTCGCGCCGATCGGGGCGCAGTCGCTGATGCTCGACGGCGCCGAGCTGGCGTCGGCGCGGGCCGCGGCGGAGCTCGGCCTCGCGTTCGCCGTCAGCACGCCGTCGTCGTGCACGCTGGAGGAGGTGGCGGAGGCGGTGCGGCCGCTCGCGCCCGCGCCGAAGCTGTTCCAGCTCTACTGGCCCGACGACGACCGCGAGCTGGCGGCGAGCCTCGTCGCGCGCGCCGAGGCCGCGGGCTACGACGTGCTCGTCGTCACCGTCGACATGGGCAACGCGCCCTGGCGGCCGGCCGACCTCGCGCGCGCGTTCGTCCCCTGGACGCGCGGCCTGGGGATCGCCAACCTCGCCGCCGACCCCGTCTTCCGCGGCCGCCTGGCGCGGCCCCCCGAGGAGGACCCGGAGGCGGCGCTGCCCGCCTTCCTGCGCGCGTTCTCCAACCCCGGCCTGCACTGGGAGGACCTCGCATGGATGCGCGAGACGACCTCGCTGCCGATCGTCCTCAAGGGCATCCAGCACCCCGACGACGCGCGCATGGCGGTCGAGGCGGGCGTCGACGGGATCGTCGTCTCCAACCACGGCGGCCGCCAGGTCGACGGCGCGATCGGCTCGCTGGACGCCCTGCCGGCGGTCGTCGAGGCGGTCGGCGGGCGCGTCGAGGTGCTGTTCGACTCCGGCGTGCGCTCGGGCTCGGACGTGCTCAAGGCGCTGGCGCTCGGCGCCCGCGCGGTGCTCGTCGGGCGGCCCTACCTGTGGGGCCTCGCGCTCGCGGGCGAGGACGGCGTGCGCGCCGTGCTGCGCGCGCTGCTGGCCGAGCTCGACGCGACGCTCGGGCTGGCCGGCTACGCCTCGGTCGACGAGCTGTCGCCCGCGGCGCTGGCCCCGCTCGCCTGAGCGCGCCGTTCGCCCGCGTATCGGGTGGGGCCGCGGAGTGCCCTACCCCAGCCGCAGCGCGAGGCCGTCGGCGTCGACGGCCGCGAAGCGCTCGGTCACGAGCGGGTCGTGGCCGGGCACGACGACCGCGTCGTGCTCGGCGGCCAGGCGGCGCACGAGCGCGTAGCCCTCGTACATCTCGACGAGGTCGGCGAACACGGCGAACGGCCGCTCGCGCTCGAGCTCGTCGTAGAGGTGGACGGCGTCGGAGGCCAGCAGCACCGGCCGGCCGCCGGTGCGCACGAGCAGCACGTGCTGGCCGGGCGAGTGGCCGCCGACGCGCAGCGCGCTGACGCCGGGCACCGGCTCGGCCGGGCCGTCGTAGCGCGCCACGCGGCCGGCGCGGTCCTCGGCGAGCAGCCAGGCGATCGGCTCGGGGTCGACGTGGATCGCGAACTGCGTCCGCGCGGCGACGTCGGTGGCCCAGAAGTCCAGCTCCGCCCCGGGGACGTGCAGCCGCGCGTGCGGCCAGCCGCCGAGGTTGCCGACATGGTCGTAGTGCAGGTGGGTGACGACGACGTCGGTGACCGCCTCGGGCGCGATCCCGAGCCGCGCGACCGCCTCGGGCGGGTCGATCAACGGCGTGCGCCCACGGCGACGCGCCGAGTCGACCGCGAAGCCCGTATCGACGAGCACGACGCGCTCGCCGTCGCGCAGCACGTAGAGGTAGTAGTCCAGCGACTGCGGCGCGTCCGGCTCGCCGTAGGCCCGCCAGTTGTAGTGCAGCACGGCCCTGGTCGAGGCGAGCGTGCCGTAGCGGACGGCGAGCACCTCCCAGCTCACGACGGCTCCTGCGCCCGCGCCTCGACCCAGCGCGCGATCTCGGTGTGGTCGGGCTCGCCGTCCAGCTCGGCCAGCGCCTGCCGCCAGGCGGCGACGGCCTGCTCGCCGAGCGCGGCCGGCGCGCCGGTGCCGCGCGCGAGGCCGACGGCGATCTCCATGTCCTTGAGCATCAGCGCCGCGCTGAAGCCGGAGTCGTACGTCCCCGGCAGGACGTAGCGGGGGAACTTCAGCTCGGTCGCCCACGACCTGCCGCTCGAGCGGTTGACGACCTCGAGGACGACCTCCGGATCCAGCCCGAAGCGCCGCGCGACGAGCATCGCCTCGGAGGTCGCCAGCAGGCCGATCCCCGACAGCAGGTTGTTGAGCGCCTTGAGCGCGTGGCCGGCGCCCGCCGGGCCGACGTGGGAGGTCGACGAGCCGAGCGCCTCGAGCAGCGGCCGCGCGGCCTCCACGTCGGCGGCCTCGCCGCCGGCCATGATCGTCAGCGAGCCGTCGACCGCGCCGCGAACGCCGCCCGAGACCGGCGCGTCGACGAAGCGCACGCCGTGCTGCGCGGCTCGCGCCGCCAGCTCGCGCGTGGCCATCGGCTCCGACGAGCTCATGTCGACGAGCAGCGTCCCCGGCTCGATCGCGGCGAGCAGCCCGAGGTGGGTGGAATCTCCTTCGAGCACCGCGCGGACCACGGGCGTGCCGGGCAGCATCAGGATCACGGCGTCGGCGCCGGCCGCCGTGGCCACCGCGTCGTCCGCCGCCCCGGCGCCCGGCTCGGCGGCGAGCCGCTGCCGCGCCTCGGCCACGGGGTCGTAGCCGCGCACGACGTAGCCCGCGCGCGCGAGGCGCGCCGCCATCGGCGCGCCCATCCGGCCGAGGCCGACGAAGCCCACCTCGGCGCCCGGCCGCAGAGCGCCCGACACGGCCGCTCAGGCCCCCCGCGCGCCGAGCGCGCCGATCTCGGCGAGCGCCGCCGCGGCGGTGCGCAGCGCCTCGAGGCCCGCCGGCATGCCGCAGTAGACGGCCGTCTGCAGCAGCGCCCCGCGGATCTCCTCGACCGTCGCGCCGTTGGTCACCGCCCCGCGCACGTGCAGGCCGAGCTCGTGCTGCTTGCCGAGCGCGGCGATCATCGCCACGTTGATCAGGCTGCGCGTGCGCCGGTCGAGGTCGTCGCGCGCCCAGACGGCGCCCCAGCAGTACTCGGTGACGAGGTCCTGCATCGGCCGCGAGAACTCGGACGCCGCGGCCAGCGAGCGGTCGACGTGCTCGGCGCCGAGCACCTCGCGCCGCACCCGCAGGCCGCGGTCGAACGCCTCGCTCACGAGGGCGCCTTCGTGTAGTCGGCGTCCTCGACGGGCTCCTGCCAGTCGTGCTCGCCGATCGAGATCGCGAGGTGCGCCATGAACGACTCCGGCGCCGCGCCGTGCCAGTGGCGCTCGCCGGGCTCGAAGAGGACGACGTCGCCGGCGCGGATCGCGCGCACCTCGCCCGCGTCGTCGCCCGCGCGGCCCTCGCCACTGGTGACGACGAGGACCTGGCCCCGGGAGTGGCTGTGCCAGTGCGTCCGCGCCCCGGGCGTGAACATGACGTGGTTGATCGTGACGCCGTCGGTCGGCGCGAGCACGGGATCGGCCCACACGTCACCGGTGAACGTCGCCGAGCGCTTGTCGGAGGGGCCTGACGCGCGGCCCTGGATGATCTTCATGACCGGATCATCCCATCGGGGCCTCGACCCATGCGACGGGACGGAGCGGCGCTACCGCAGCC
>DASZVK010000277.1:0-14275 GCA_035547175.1 Solirubrobacteraceae bacterium | reverse complement strand
TCCTCAATGGGCTGCCGGAGCGGATGGACGGAGCCGCCGTCCGGCCGGCTGAGCTAGAGCTGGCGGCCGAAAAGGCGACGCCGATGCGGTGGGTGCGCGAGCTGGCGCTCGGAGCGCAACGCCTGCATGACCTGCAGGGCCCGACACTGCAGGCGTTCGTTGGCAGCGATCCGACCGACCTGGGCCCGCGGTGGGTGGCCGGTCTGCTGGAGGAAGCCCAAGACCGCCACGTCCGCGACGTCGCCCGCGAGCTGGCCGTGATCCTCGTGCGCCGCGCTCAGCGCGTCGCCCTGTCGAAGATGTACCTGACACGCGAGGGCAAGCCGTTCGTGCCGACTCGCCTGCGCGACCGCGACGGCATCCTCTCGGTGCGCGGCGAGGAAGGCGCCGGCGACGTGGCGCTCCGCATGGACTCCCTCGCCGACGTACTGGCCGGCCTGGGGTACCTCGATGTGCGTAAGGACGGCGCCTTCGAGGTGACGGAGCTTGGGGAGGCGCTGCTTGCCAGGCTCACCTGAGGCGCGGTCGCCCTACGCGCTGCTCGACGAGGTCGAGCGAGCGCGCGACGTGCTGGTTCTGACCTACACGACCAGCCTGGAGTTCTTCGAGCGCTTCGCACTCTCAGACGCCCGTGCGCTCGGCGCGCTCGTCACGGTCGTCAGCGACGCCACGATGGTCCGTGCCGACCCGGTCGTCGTGCGTCGCGCCGGCGTGCACTACCTCGATGCGCGTGCAGTGTGCCCTGGCCGCAAAGCCTTCCACCCCAAGCTCTTTGTCGTCGTTGGCGAGGGCCAAGCGAGAGTCGCCATCGGCTCGGGCAACCTGACGATGGCCGGCTGGCACGGCAACGCGGAGACCTGGACGGTGCTGCGCGCCGATGAGGACGGCGGGCCCGAGACGCTCGCCGCGGTGTCCGCGTTTCTGCGGAGGCTGGCGGACTCGGACGTTGCCCTCAGCGCCGCCGCACCCGACGCGTTGCGACGGGTCGCCGACGAGCTCGCAAGGCTGCCGGCCGACCAGCCCGGGCCACGGCTGCTGCACTCGCTGGACGAGCCGATCCTGGCGCAGTTGTCGCCCATGGACTCGGCGGTCGACGAGCTGATGCTCTACTCGCCCTTCCACGACGGCCAGCTCGACGGCCTCCGGGCGCTGCTCGACCATCTCGCGCCCGCGGCGTGGACGGTGTTCGTCCAGCCCGACACGATCGTCGACGGGCCGGCGCTGCAGGCCCTCGCCGATGAGCGCGGAGGCCGCGTCGCCTGGGTGTCCCGCAGGACAAACGGTGACGATGGCAAATCCTCGCCCGACGAGCGGTACTGGCACGGCAAGGTGGCCCAGTGGCGCACCGCGTCAGGCGAGACCTGGGCGCTGACGGGCAGTCCAAACCTGTCGCGGCCTGCGCTGCTCGAGCGCATCGGTGCCGGCGGCAACTGCGAGCTGGCCTTGCTCAGCCGCATCGAGCACGACCTGACGCCCGCCGAGGGCGATCCGCCTATCGGCGGGCTGGTTTCGCTGGCCAAGCCGGGCGCCGACCGCGACTGGCATCACGGGCCAGTCCTGCTGTCGGCCGTGGCGGTCGGCGGTGGCGTAACGGTCGAGCTGCACCGGGCGCTGGCCACCGACGGAACGTTTGAGCGCTACGACATCGCTGCCGACCGCTGGACCGCCACCGCGTCAGGCGCCGCCGGCAGCGTCCAGTACACCTTGGATGTGGCTGCGGCGCCCGTCGGCCATGCGCTGCGGCTGCGGACGGTCGACGGCGGCCTCTCCAACGAGGTCTTCGTCGCCGATCCCGCCCGCTTGCGAAGACGCCAGCAGCAGGCGATAGGCAAGGTCCGCTCGGCGCCCGAGGACGTGGTCCGCGACGGGCTTGGATCGCAGCTGCTCGCCGACATAGACGAGCTTCGCGCCCACCTGCTCGCCGTCGGCGCCACCGTCCGCATTCCGCGGCCGGCCACCCCTGAGACTTCGGAGGACGAGACGGGGACTGAGTTGCCGGTGCCCCGACCTGCGCCGGGCCAAACGCTGGAAGAGTTCCTGGAGGCCTGCGATCCGGTTCTCGGCCAGCGGATGACCGAGTTCGCGCTCGTCTTGCCGGCGCTGCCCGGGGTCGGCGCTGCGCTGGACGACGAGGTCGGCACGCTGGACACCGACACCGACGAGACCTCCGCGCGTCAGGACGAAGGCGGCCAGGACGGCCCCGGCGGCCGCTCAATCCGTGACGAGCTCAATCGCCGGACACCCGACGAGCGCCGCCGCTACCGCGGATTCGTCGAGCGCCTCGTAGCGCGGGCGCCAAGCTACCCCATGGTCGTACGCACGCTCGCCGTGCGCACCCTGTTGCACTCGATCGCCGCGCATCTCTGGCCGGACGACGAATGGCCGCCGCTGCTTGCCGCCGCGCTACGCGCGCTGGGAGCCGTCGGCGACGAGCCGCGGCCTGAGGAAGAGACGGCCGCTGGCTCACTGGCTGCCGTTGGGCTGGCGCTCCTTCGCACGGACGTGCCGCGGATGTCTGTCCGGGACGAGCGGCAGATGCGCTACGCATCCGCCGCCTCGGCTGTGGCTGCGTTGCTCGACTGCCGGGACGCCCAGCAAGTGGAGATGCTGGCTGCCGAGCTGCCGGGACGGCTAGCCGGCCCAGTAGGAGCGCAGGCCGCAGCGCGTGCAGTCGACGAAGTGATGCACCCGCCGCGCAGCGTCGATCGAGCGGTGCGCCTCCTGGCCGAGGAACACGACGTCGACGCCCACACCGACGGGGACGCGACCGTCGTCATCGACGAGCCGCTCGCCAACGTTCCGGAGCCGATGATGGTCATAGCCCTGCGCCTGACTGACGAGGCGGGGCCGGTGTTCGCGCGCGGAGAAACGGCGGAGGGCCGGCCCGTCCTTGCCGCCTGGTGCTCGCCGTGGCTGGCTGTCGAGCGTGTCGGCAAGACCGGCATGAAGTTCGGACGCGCCTGGCGACTCGGCAAGGGGCAGACACTGCACGCCATAGACCTGATGACCGAACTGCCGCGGGCAGACGCGCGATGGAACGCCGGAGAGGCTCCACCGGAGGACATCAGGGACTTGCTCGCCACCGCAGACGAGGATTGGAACGGTAACCGAGCTGATGGCACCCGCTGAACACGTAGAGCAGATCGGCCCGACCACGGGCGCTCCGGTTCCTGTCGAGGGAAAGACCGTCCACCCCGGTGACAGCGCCGCCCAGCGGGCTGCCGAGCCGCTGATGGTCGCGGCGGTCGCCGAGACCATCGGGGTGCCATTGTCCAAGAGGCGCGTCCGACTCGCGGAGGGCGTTCACTGCGAGGTCGACGGCGCGTCCGCCGATGGACGCGTGCTTGTTGAAGCCTTCGCCCACCAGGGCGCGATGCGTGGAGCGCAGCTGAAGAAGGTCTCCGAGGACGCATTCAAGCTCGTGACCTTGGCGAGAGGCCGTGCCGGCATACGACTGATCGTCGCGTTCGCCGACGAGCTCGCGGCCAAGAGCTTCCTCGGCAGATCCTGGAAGGCGGAAGCCTTGCGGGTCTGGGGTGTCGAAGTGCTCGTCGTGGAGCTCCACGGGGACGTCCGCGCCGGGATCCGCGACGCACAGGTCCGGCAGTTTCGATAGCACCAGCGCAGGCTTCGGCTTGTCAGCACGTCGCAGCTGCGATCGACTATTCGCCTGTGCACGAGGTCACGCCGAACGAGATCGCCAGGACGCTCGGTGTGACTGGCCTGGCGTTCCGCAACTGGCTGCGAGCTCAGAAGGCCGCTGGACACCCGCTCGTCGCCGGTCATGAGTACCGCAGCCGCTACCGGTTCACGCCCGACGAGGCTGAGCGACTCGTCGCCGAATATCGCTCGAGCAAGGGCACGTCGCCGGCCACTCCAACATTGGCTCAGGCTCGCCGGCGGGCGGGCAGCGCCGCGACCGCGCCTCCTTCAACGCTCCCCCCGTTGCCGAAGTCCTTCTCCCGGACAGCGCTGAACGGCGCCGGGTTCGTCGGATGGGCGACGTGGCCGAAGCTGCGCCGGTCGGACTACTTGCCGATTCCCGCGCTACCGGGCGCGTACGTCGTCTACCGACCGACCGTCGAGTCGCCAACGTTCGTGCACCCGAGTCCTGCCGGATGGTTCAAGGGCGAGGACGCGACCGTGTCCGAAGCTCGCCTACGGAGCGAATGGGTCGAAGGCGCGCACGTGATCTACATCGGCAAGGCCGATGTGCTGCGGCGGCGGCTGACCCAGTTCGGCCAGTTCGGCGCCGGCGAGCCGGTAGGACACCGCGGCGGCCGACTGATTTGGCAGCTTGCCAACCCGGATGACCTGCTGGTCGCGTGGCACGAGATCGATTGGGCCGAGACTGCGCGTGACTACGAGCGACGGCTGCTCGGCGCGTTTGCCGAACAGCACGGCGGGCGGCGCCCATTCGCCAACCTCACCGGTTGACCGTCTCGCCGCGGGCGAAATATGTCCTGACGATGGTCCGGCGGCGGTCCCCGATAGCTCGGAGTTGGCGCCTTTTCGCGGGGGTTTTGGCACGTCTGGGCCGTTTTCACGGCTCGCGTAGCCAAAATCCCCGAGCCCCAATTGAGCGCCCAAACGCGAGAACCCCCGCCGTAGCAGGGGTTCTCGGAGTGGAGCTAGGGGGACTCGAACCCCCGACCTCCTGGGTGCGATCCAGGCGCTCTCCCAACTGAGCTATAGCCCCGCGGACGGCCAGTGTAGCCCGGCGGCCGCCGTCGCGATCTGCGTTGCACGGCCCCGGCGGCCGGCGGGCCGGAGTAGGCTAGACGGCGATGGGACTGCTGGACGACGCGATCCGCGATCACATCGAGCTCAAGCGCAAGCACGGCGCCCAGCCCGGGGAGATCGCCCGCCTGGAGCAGGAGGCGTTCGGCGCGGTGCGCCGTGGGCTCGACCTGGAGGCCGGCCACGAGGGCGGCCCGGCGACGCCGCACCTGCACCTGGCCGAGGACCCGGTCGGGGTGACGCGCCACGACGGCCCCGAGCTGCTCGACGGGCCGCCGCGCCCGCACGGCGACCCGGCGGACCACCTGGCCCGCCGGCCCGAGCCCGTCCACCTCGAGCCCGACGACGAGCTGTTCGAGGAGGAGGCCGAGCCCGAGGAGGCCGCGCCGTCCGCGCCGCTCGTCGACGAGGCGGACCTGCAGCCGACGCAGGCGTTCGACGCCGAAGAGGTCCGTGCCGCCACGGCGGCCGCCGACGCGGAGCCCGCCGCGGTGGACGAGCCGGAGACCGCCGAGCACGGCCACGACCAGGACGAGCACGCCGAGGAGGGCGACGAGCTGCTGGAGGAGACGCCGGAGTTCCTCCAGGAGACGCCCGAGCACGACCGTCTGTGGTTCGAGCAGCGTCCGCCGCGTGACTTCGACTTCTAGCCCGACCGCGTAACCCCCGATCTGGGGGTGCCATTCCGGGACCGCGTCGCGTAGGTTCCCGGTCATGTCGACCTTCGCCTACGCCAGCTCCCGCAGCCGCCGCTCCCTCGTCCTCGCCGATCTGATCCCGGGGACGCTCGTCCGCGACGTCCTGCTGGTCGTCGGCTCGGCGGGCTTCGTCGGACTGCTGGCGCAGGTCGTCATCCACCTGCCGTGGACGCCGGTGCCGATGACCGGCCAGACGCTCGGGGTGCTCGTCGCGGGCACGGCGCTGGGCTGGCGGCGTGGCGGCATCGCGCTGGCGCTGTACCTGCTGGCGGGCCTGGCCGGCGTGCCGTGGTTCTCCTCGGGCGCGAGCGGCTACGTCGGCGCCTCGTTCGGCTACATCATCGCCTTCGTCTTCTCGGCCGCCGTCTGCGGGCGCCTGGCCGAGCTGGGCCAGGACCGCTCGATCCTGCGCTCGATCCCGGCGATGGTCGTCGGCTCGCTGGTCACCTACGCGATCGGCACCGCCTGGCTCGCCGTCTACCTGCACGTCGGCGTCGGCAAGGCGATCGACCTCGGCATCCGCCCGTTCATCTGGGGCGACGTCATCAAGGCCGCGATCGCCGCCGGCCTGCTGCCCGCCGCCTGGAAGCTCGCCGGGCGGCGGTAGGCCGGGTCGCCGCTACCCTCCGCGCAGCGGGGCCATAGCTCAGCTGGGAGAGCGCCTGCTTTGCAAGCAGGAGGTCGCCGGTTCGATCCCGGCTGGCTCCATCCCGCTCGGTGGCCGACGTCGAGCCCGATAGTCGTGCTCAACCTCGGCCACCTCGTTCTAGCGCAGTACCCGGAACCCGCGGTCGAGCAGCTTGCGCGCCTGGTCGCCGGTGTTCGGCGAGTCCAGCAGCACGACGCCCAGGCGCCTGCCGCCGCGCTGCGCGGCGGCGACGAGGCACATGCCGGCCGCCGTCGTGTAGCCGGTCTTGATCCCGATCGCGCCGGGGTAGCGCGTCCGCAGCAGCGGGTTGTTGTTGTGCAGCCACAGCCGGCCGCCGGCGATCGGGAACGGCAGGTTGACGTCGCGGCGCCTGACGATCCGCGCCAGGCGCGGCTCGCCGAGCACGGCGCGCGCCAGCTCGGCGAGGTCGTCGGCGCACGAGCGGTTGCCGTCGTCGCGCACGCCGCTGGGCGTCGAGTAGCGCGTGCAGCGCAGGCCGAGCTGGCCCGCGCGCTGGTTCATCCGCGCGACGAACGCGCGCTTCGAACCCGCCACGTACAGCGCCAGCGCGATCGCGGCGTCGTTGCCCGACGGCAGCAGCAGGCCGTTGAGCAGCGTCTCGAGCTTCACCCGCTGGCCCACGCGCAGCTCGCCGATCCCCGAGCCCGTGTAGTCGAGCGCCGCCGCGGTGATCGGCACCTTCGCGTCGGGCGGCTCGCTCTCGACCACGACGAGCGCGGTCATCATCTTCGTCAGCGAGGCGATCGGCAGCCGCAGCTCGGGAGCGCGCGCCCACAGCACCTCGCCCGTGTCGAGGTCGAACAGCAGCCCGGCGCGCGGCGGGCGGTGGAACGCCACATGCACGCGCCGGCCGGCGGGCGCCGGGTACAGCTCCAGGGGCCGCGCGCCCTGCACCGGGCCGACCGCCACCTGCAGCGGCGCCGCGGTCGTCGCCGCCGGGCCGTCGCGCCCGCCGCCGCAGCCCGCCGCTCCCGCGGCCAGCGCGAGCGCGCCGACGACGAGCGACCGCCTCACCAGACGGGAAGCCGCGGCGGCGTCGCCTTCGTGCGCTGGGCGAAGAGCCTTATCAGCAGGAGGCCGAACGCGAACCCGCCGATGTGGGCGAAGTAGGCGACGCCGCCGGTGTCGCCCATGCTGCCGATCGACACGCTCAGCACCTGGAGCGCGATCCAGCCGCCCAGCACGATGATCGCCGGCAGCTCGACGATCGTGAAGAAGAAGACGATGAAGATGATCGTCAGGACGCGGGCCCGCGGCCACAGCAGCATGTAGCCGCCGAGCACGGCCGCGATCGCGCCCGACGCGCCGATCGTCGGCACGGCCGCGCTCGGCGAGACGACGACCTGGAGCGCCAGCGCCGCCAGCCCGCCGCCGACGTAGAAGACGACGAAGCGCAGGCGGCCCATGACGTCCTCGACGTTGTTGCCGAAGATCCACAGGAACAGCATGTTGCCGCCGAGGTGGATCAGCCCGCCGTGCATGAACATCGCCGTGAACGGCGTCAGCCAGGTCGAGGCCTGGCTCGACGGGTAGACCTGGCCGTGGCAGGTGAAGTGGCCGGCGTCCGCGTAGCCGCTCGGCAGCACCGCGTAGCCGCAGTGCGCGCCGGAGTGCGTCAGCTCGTAGGGCACCGCCCCGTAGTCGGCGAGGTTCGTCAGGTAGTGCGCGCCGCTCGGGTCGCCGAGCGACAGCCCGCCGCGCTGCCAGAGGAAGTAGGCGAGCACGTTGAGCACGATGATCGCCACGGTGACGATCGGGAACCGGTCGGTCGGGATGTTGTCCCTGACGGGGAGAATCGGTCCCGCCCACCCTGCGCGTCAGGCGGTGGCGGCCAGCGGGCCGACGCCCGGCCGCTCGTGCGCGACGGCCTCGTCGGCGTGGTAGCTGGAGCGCACCAGCGGGCCCGCGGCGACGTGCGAGAAGCCGATCGCGTACGCGGCCTCCTCGAGCGCCTTGAACTCGTCCGGGTGCCAGTAGCGCACGACCGGCAGGTGGTTCTCGGTCGGCCGCAGGTACTGGCCGACGGTGAGGATGTCGACGCCCGCCTCGCGCAGGTCCTCGAAGGCGGCGAGCATCTCGTCGTGCGTCTCGCCGAGGCCGACCATCAGGCCCGACTTCGTGCGCACCTCGCCCTCGCCGTAGGCGAGCGCGTTGGCCAGCACGCGCAGCGAGCGGCGCCACGTCGAGCCGCGCCGCGCGACCGGGTAGAGCCGCGGCGCGACCTCGACGTTGTGGTTGAAGACGTCGGGGCGCTCGGCGATCACCGTCGCCAGCGGCATCTCCTGGCCCTGGAAGTCGGGGGTCAGCACCTCGACCTTGCAGCCCGGCGCCTGGCGGCGGATCTGGCGGATCGTCGCCGCCCAGATGCGCGCGCCCTTGTCGGGCAGGTCGTCGCGGTCGACGCTGGTGACGACCGCGTAGCGCAGCCCCATGCGCGCGACGCTGCGCGCCACGCGCGCGGGCTCGAGCGGGTCGTTCCACGTCGGCTTGCCCGTCTTGACGTGGCAGAAGCCGCAGCGCCGGGTGCACGTGTCGCCGAGGATCATGAACGTCGCCGTGCCGCGCTCCCAGCACTCGCCGACGTTCGGGCAGGCGGCCTCCTGGCAGACGGTGTTGAGGTTCTCGGCCTTGATCAGCCGGTTGAGCTCGAGGTACCTCGGGCTGCCGGGCGGCGCGACCTTGAACCACCTCGGCTTGCGCTCGCGCAGCGACAGCACGTCGGGCCCCAGGACCTTGAGGACGTCCATCCCCCCGGGGTTCGAGCGCGAGCGCGTGCTCATGCGACCCCGGCGGTCGCGGCCGGCGCGCCGACGGCCTGCTCGAGGCGCGCGCGAGAGACGAGCCGCTGCCGGCGCCCGTGGGCCCGCGCGAAGCGGTGGGCGACGCGCTTGCGGAAGCAGGGCATCCCGCCGTCGGCGCCCTTCTCGGCGGCGATCGACGTCATCTGCACGTCGTACAGGCCGCACGGCACGATCCAGCCCCACGGCGTCAGGTCGTTGCAGACGTTGACGGCGAAGCCGTGCATCGTCACGCCGCGGCTGAGGTGGATGCCGACCGAGGCGATCTTGCGATCGTCCACCCAGACGCCGATGTGCTCGAGGCCGTCGTCGGGCCGCGTGCGCGCCGGCACGCCCTCCTCGCGCAGCGCCTCGGCCAGCGCCTCCTCCATCGTGCGGACGAACGCCAGCGCGCTCTCGGTGCGCATGATCGGGTAGCCGACGAGCTGCCCCGGGCCGTGGTAGGTGATCTTGCCGCCGCGCTCGACGTCGACGACGTCGATGCCGCGCTCGCGGTAGAAGGCGTCGCCCATCGTCAGCTCGTCGGCGCCGCTGCGGCGGCCGCGCGTGTAGACGGGCGGGTGCTCGAGCAGCAGCAGCACGTCGGGGATCAGGTCCTCCTGGCGCGCCGCGCGCACCCGCCGCTGCAGCGCGTAGGCCTCGCGGTACTCGACGGTGCCGGCGTTCACGACCCAGAGGTCGTCCATGGCCTCCATGCTATGACCTGCCGCCTCAGACGAGCGACTCGAGCCGCTGCTTGAGCTCGGCGAGGAACGACGCGGCCTGGGCGCCGTCGAGCGCGCGGTGGTCCCAGCTCAGGCCGAGGATGCAGATCGGGCGAATCGCGATGACGTCCTCGCCGTCCGGGCCGGTCACCACGACGGGACGCTTGACCACGGCCTCGATGTCGAGGATCCCGACCTGCGGCTGGTGGATGATCGGCGTCGCCATCACCGAGCCGAACTGCCCCGGGTTGGTGATCGTGAACGTGCCGTCGCGCACGTCGTCGGGCGTCAGCTCGCCCTTGCGCGCGCGTCGCGCGAGGTCCTTGATGCGCTTGGCGAGCCCCTCCGCGCTCAGGTCCTGGGAGTCGCGGATGATCGGGACGATCAGGCCGTCCTCGCCAAGCGAGACGGCGATGCCCATGTGGACCGCGTCGTGGCGGACGAAGGTGTCGCCGTCCCAGGTGGCGTTGAGCGACCCGAAGATCGCCAGCGACTCGATCGTGGCGCGGGCGACGAGCGGCAGCGCGGTCATGCCGAGGCGCCTGCGCACCGTCTCGACGCGCGAGAAGTCGACCTCGATCCAGGTCGTGACGGTCGCCGCGGTCTCCTGCGAGCGCTTCATGTGCTCGCCGATCGCGCGGCGCATCCGCGACAGCCCCTCCGTGGAGGCGACGACCGGCGCGGGGTCGTCGGCGCGGTAGGGGGACTCGATGTGCAGCGGCGGCTCCTCGGACTCGCCCTGCTCGACCGGCGCGGGGCTCGGTGCGTCCTGCGCCGTCTCCTGCTCGCGGGCGAGCAGCGCGACGATGTCCTGCTTGCGCACGCGGCCGTCGCGGCCAGTGCCCGCGACGCGCTCGAGGTCGATGCCGTGCTCGGCCGCCATGCGGGCGACGACCGGCGAGTAGCGCCGCGGCGCGACGACCCGCTCGGAGGCGTGCGGCTCGCCGGGGCGCGCGTCGGTGGCGATCCGCGCCAGCACCGCGCCGACCTCGACCGTCTCGCCCTCGGGCACGACCAGCTCGGCGACGCGGCCCGCCGCGGGCGACGGCACGTCGGTGTCGATCTTGTCCGTGGAGATCAGGCAGATCGTCTCCTCGTAGGCGACCCAGTCGCCGGGCTGCTTGCGCCACTCGGCGAGCGTGCCCTCGGCCGCCGACACCCCCATCTGGGGCATCGTCACCTCTACGAGAGGGTTACCTCCGCCGACATCCTGTCGGCGGTCCTGAGACGGACGGCCGCGATCCTGCGGCCGATCAATACTCGAGGAGCTCACGCGCGGCCTCCCGGACCCGCTCCACCGACGGCAGCACCGCCGCCTCGAGCGGCGGGCTGAACGGGATCGGCACGTCGGGCGTGGCGACGCGGCGCACCGGCCCGTCGAGGTCCTCGAACGCGCGCTCGGCGATCAGCGCCGCGACCTCGGCGCCCGCCGCGCACGTGCGGTTGGCCTCGTCGACGACGAGCGCCTTCGACGTCTTGCGCACGCTGGCGAGGATCGCCTCCTCGTCGAGCGGCTTGAGCGAGCGCAGGTCGACGACCTCGACCGAGGCGCCGTCGAGGTCCTCGGTCGCCTCGAGCGCGACGTGCACCATCGCCCCGTAGGCGAGCACGGTCAGGTCCGTCCCCTCGCGCGCCACGCGGGCGCGGAACGGCGTCTCGTAGGCGCCCTCGGGCACCTCGCCCTTGATCCGGCGGTAGAGGTGCTTGTGCTCCATGTAGAGGACCGGGTTGCGGTCGCGGATCGACGCGATCAGCAGTCCCTTGGCGTCCTCGGGCGTCGAGGGCGCGACGACCTTCAGGCCCGGCGCGTGCATGAACCACGCCTCCGGGTTCTGCGAGTGGAACGGCCCGCCGCCGAAGCCGCCGCCGCTAGGCAGGCGCACGGTGACGTTCACCGGCAGGCCCTGGCGGTAGTAGAGCTTGCCGGCGACGTTGACGAGCTGGTCGAAGCCGCACGAGACGAAGTCGGCGAACTGCATCTCGCAGACCGGCCGCAGCCCGGCGACCGCGGCGCCGACGGCGGTGCCGACGATGCCCGACTCGGCCAGCGGCGTGTCCATCACGCGCGTGGGCCCGAACTCGTCGAGGAAGCCGTCGGTGACCTTGAAGGCGCCGCCGAAGACGCCGATGTCCTCGCCCATCACGAACACGCGCTCGTCGGCGCGCATCTCCGTCCGCAGGCCGTCGGAGATCGCCTGCAGGTAGGTCATCGTCGCCATGTCTAGGCGGCGCCCCCCGCGAAGCCCGACCACGGCGCGTCGGCCTCGTCGCCGAGCACGATGTCGTCGTCGGGGTCGGCGGGCTCGTAGAAGGCGTCGGTCGCCGCGATCGCCGGGTCGGGCATCGGCTCGCGCAGCGCCAGCTCGGTGGCCGCGTCGATCGTCGCCTGGACCTCGGCCCGCAGCGCCTCGACGTCGCCGCCGTCGGCCTGGACGCGGCCGATCTGGCGGTCGATCGGGTCGCGCCGGCGCCACTCCTCGACCAGTGCCCTGGGCACGTACTTCATGTCGTCGTGGGCAGCGTGGCCGTGCATGCGCATCGTCACCGCCTCGATCAGCGTCGGCCCCTCGCCGGCGAGCGCCCGCTCGCGCGCCGCGCGCGTGGCGTCGAACATCGCCTCGACGTCGTTGCCGTCGATGAGCACGCCCGGGATCCCGTAGGCCGCCGCGCGCTCGTGGCCCTGCACCGTGAACTGCGCCGAGGTCGGCGTCGAGTAGGCGTACTGGTTGTTCTCCAGCACGAAGATCGCGGGCAGCCTCTGGACGCTGGCCCAGTTGAGCGCCTCGTGGAAGTCCCCGCGCGAGGTCGAGCCGTCGCCGAACCACGTGATCGCGCAGCGCGGCTCGTCGCGCAGCTTGGCCGCCATCGCGATGCCGGTCGCGACGACCATCATGTCGGGCAGCATCGAGACCATGCCGACGCAGCCGCGCGTGTGGTCGGCGAAGTGGACGTTGCCGTCGCGGCCGCCCGTGACGCCGCCGGCGCGGCCCATGTACTGGGCGAGGATGCGCTCGGGCGTGACGCCGCGCACGAGGTGCGCGCCGAGGTCGCGGTGCAGGATGCAGAGGCGGTCCTTGGCGGACATCGCGAACGCCGCGCCGACGCTGATCGCCTCCTGGCCGAAGCCGTCGTAGAACGAGCCCGGCACCTTGCCCTGCCGGTAGAGGTTCATCGCGCGCTCCTCGAGCCCCCGCATCAGGAGCATGTAGCGCAGCAGCGCCAGCCGGTCCGCCGGGGTCAGCCCGGGGACGCGCGCCGTCTCGGAGTCGCTGGCCGGCGTCTTCGCGCCGATGGTCTTCGTGGCCAAGCCTCGGTCCTTCCTACCGGGCCCAGAACGGTAGCCGACGCCTGGGCCGGACGCGCGGGACGGCGCCGGAAGCGCCGTGGGACCGCTCCGAACGACGCCCGGATGCAATAGAACTGGCCGCATGCCGGTTTCGCGCCCCATCCGCGTCGCGGCCGTCGCCGCGCTCCTGGCGACGGCCCTCGCGGCCCCCGCGACGACGCACGCCGCGGACCGCGCGTGCACGCTGAGCGCGTCGATCAAGGCCGCCAACCACAGCCCGCACGCCGACAAGCACTTCTACGTCACGGTCACGACGAAGCCGTCGACGACGACGGTGCACGCCAAGTACCAGTTCCTCTTCAACGGCAACGTCGTCTCGACGCAGTACGTCCAGAACGACAAGAACTTCCACTTCCGCGGGAGGTTCCGCGACGGCCTGCTGTTCCCGCCGCACGCGATCGGCATCGCCCTGACCGTGCGCGTCGTGCTGACGAGCGTGTGCGGCCGCAAGACCGTCGACTGGAAGATCAAGACGGTCAAGTAGCCGGCGTCGGCGCACGGCCGCGCCGCGCCTCAGACCAGCAGCGCGAGCGGCGACTCGAGCAGCGCGCGGATGCGGGCCAGGAACTGCGCCGCGTCGGCGCCGTAGAGGATGCGGTGGTCGCAGGACAGCGTGATCGCCATCACGTTGCGCACGACGACCTCGCCGTCGCGCACGACAGGCCGGGGGGTCATCGCGCCGACGGCCAGGATCGCCGCCTGCGGCACGTTGATGACGGCGGTGAACTCGGTCACGCCGAACATGCCGAGGTTGGAGACCGTGAACGTGCCGCCCGACAGCTCGGGCGGCGTGACCTCGCCGCTGCGCACGCGCTCGGCCAACAGGCGCGTCTGGGCGGCGATGTCGCCGACGGTGCGCTTGTCGGCGTCGAAGACGGTCGGCACGACGAGCGCGTCCTGCGCGGCGACGGCGATGCCGACGTTGACCCGCGAGTAGAGCTCGAAGGCGCCGTCCTTGTAGGCGCCGTTGGCGCGCGGGTGCTCGCGCAGCGCCAGCGCGCACGCCTTGACGACGAAGTCGTTGTAGGACGGCACGGTCGCGCCCTCGAGCCCGGCGTCCTTGATCTGGGCGCGCAGCGCGACCGCGGCCTCCATGTCGACCTCGGTGGTGAGCGTGAACTCGGGCACCGTGGCGCGCGACTCGGCCATGCGCCGCGCGATCACCTGCTGCAGGCGGGTGAGCGACTCGACGGTCACGGCGCCCTTGCCGCTCTCGCCCTCGGAGGGCGCGGCGGCGGGCGCGGGAGTCGCCGCGGTCGCGGTGGCCGGGGCGGTCGCCGCGGCGTCGACGTCGGCGCGGACGATGCGCCCGCCGGGGC
>DASZVK010000276.1:0-6447 GCA_035547175.1 Solirubrobacteraceae bacterium | reverse complement strand
GTTCGAGCAGCGGTGCGGGCGGCCGTCGAGCGTGCACGCCACGTCGCCGCGGCGCGTGCGGTAGCGGAACGTCGCCCGTGTCGAGGCGCTCGAGCGGGGCGGCGCGCTGGTCAGCACGAGCGTCGGCGCGCCGGCACCGGTCCGCTGGCCGATCACGACCGGGTGCCCGCTCACGGCCGCGTCGGCGCTCGCGCCGCCGGGACCGAGGGCCACGAGGAGGACGAGGCCGGCCGCGAGCGGCAGCGCGAGGCCCGCCGCGAGGAGCCGGAGGCGCGCAGGCGTCATGGGCCCCGTTTCGGCCGGTTATCGGCCGGGGTCCAGCGCCGCCGCCGTACGTGGACGCATGGACGACGCCGGCCGCCGGGCCCGGTCGTGCTCGCGTGGCGGGCGACCAGGCTAGATTTCGGCCCGATGTCGCGCGCGCGCCGCCGGGCGAGGCGGCCTCCCGGGGAGGGCCACGGGCCCTTCCGGCCGCTCGCCGTCGTCGAGGTGGAGCTCAGCCAGCCGATCCCGGCGATCCCGGCGCGGGACGACGACGGCGCCCAGCGCGGCGCCGCGCGCCTGGTCGTGCGCCTGCACACGCGGACCGTCGGGCTCGTCGACGTGACCCTCGGCGAGGACGGCCTGTCGGCCGAGGAGTGCGCGCGAGCCGTGTGGGCCGAGCTCGGCCCCGACGTCGACGCCCACCTGCGCGCCGACGGGCTGGCCTCGGTCGCGGCGCTCGACGCGGCCGGGCTGGCGCCGCTCGACGACCCGCCGTGCGGGCGCCGACGCGCCGCCGTGCTGCGCGCCGCGCCGTCGGCGAGCGTCGTCATCTGCACGCGCGAGCGCGCCGGCCTGCTCGCGCGCACGCTCGCCTCGCTGCGCGACCTGGAGTACCCCGACTACGAGGTGCTGGTCGTCGACGGGTCGGCGGGGCCCGAGACGGCCGACCTCGTGCGCGACCGCTTCCCCGAGGTCCGCTACGCCGGCGTCGGCGCCTACGGCCGCAGCGTCGCCCTCAACCGCGGGATCGCCGCGTCGCGGGGCGCGATCGTCGCCTTCACCGATGACGACGTGCGCGTCGACCGCCACTGGCTGGCCGAGCTGGCCGCCGCGCTCGCCGAGCCGGGCGTGGCCTGCGCGACGGGCGTCGCCTTCCCGCTGGAGCTGAGCACGCGGGCGCAGCTCTGGTTCGAGGAGTCCGGCGGCTTCACCGAGGGCTTCGCCCGGCGCACCGTCGGCCTGGACGCTCCGCGCGAGCCCGGCTCGCTGCTGCCGTTCGCGACGGGCAAGATCGGCGCCGGCGTGAGCATGGCGTGGCGGCGCGAGGCGCTCGAGGAGATCGGCGGCTTCGACGTCGCGCTGGACACGCTGACGCCGCTGTGGCCGCCCCGGGCCCGGCCCGGCAGCTCCGGCGAGGACCTGTCGGCTTTCTTCGACGCGCTCGTCCGCGGCCACCGGATCGTCTTCGAGCCGAGCGCGATCGTCTACCACGAGCACCGCCGGACCTACGAGGAGCTGGCCCGGCAGATCTACTGGCACGGCATCGGGCTCAGCGGCCACCTGACGCGGTGCCTGCTGCGCGAGCCGCGCCGGATCCCCGCCTTCCTGTGGAGCGTGCCCCGAGGCCTCGCCTACGGCTTCGCGGGCTCGTCGGCGCGCAACCACGGGAAGTCCGCGGGCTTCCCGCCGGCGCTGACCAGGATCGAATGGCGCGGCGTGGCCGAGGGGCCGTTCGCCTACCTCCGGGGCCTCCCGCGGGCGCGCCGCATCCGCGCCGCCCTGGCCGCGCCCGAGGGCCGCTAGCCCCGGCATGGTGGCGCCGGAGCCGGCTCGCGGGATGGCCGCCCGGGCCCGCCGCCTGGCGGACCGGGTGGCGGCGAGCCGTCACAGCCAGGTGCATCGCAGCTCATACGCGCTGATCCTCACGACGGTGACCAACGCCGCGCTCGGGCTGCTGTTCTGGGTCGCGGCGGCGCGGCTGTACCCGACGGAGGTCGTCGGCCTGGGCGCCGGCGGCATCAGCGCGCTGCAGCTCGCGGCGACGATCGGCTGGGTCGGGCTGATCTTCACCCTGATGCGCTACGTCCCGATCGCCGGGACCGGGCGCCGGCGGCTGATCGCGAGCGTCTACCTGATCGGCGGCGGCGCAGCCGTAGCCGTCGCCGTGGCCTTCACCGTCGCGCTCGCAAGCCGGCTGAACGTGCCGTACCTGAGCGAGAGCGTGGCCTCGGGCGTCGCCTTCTGCGCCTGCGTGGCCGTGTGGGCGATCTTCACGCTCCAGGACAGCGCGCTGATCAGCCTGCGCCGCGCGGGCGTCGTGGCCGGCGAGAACGTCCTCTACGGCGCGCTCAAGCTCGTCCTGCTCATCGCCCTGTCGGCGTTCGCCCATCCCTGGACGCTGCTCGGGGTCTGGGCCGGGGCGGCGCTC
The DNA here is from genome assembly GCA_035547175.1 of Solirubrobacteraceae bacterium. Lineage (GTDB taxonomy): Bacteria > Actinomycetota > Thermoleophilia > Solirubrobacterales > Solirubrobacteraceae > BP-464. The sequence continues at coordinate 4,034 of DASZVK010000276.1, read as the reverse complement.
GTCTTCGTGGTCGCGGTGAGCGGCTTCCTGCTGTTCCGCGACCCCCGCGTGCGGGCGCCGGCCGAGCCGGCCGAGCCGACGTCGAGGCGCGCAATCGCCCGCTTCTCGAGCGGGCACACGGCGGCGGCCCTGATGGCGATCGTTCCCGACTACCTCGTGCCGCTGCTCGTGCTGCACTACCTCGACCCGGCGGCGAACGCCTACTACTACTCGGCCTGGAGCGTGAGCCTCTCGGCCCGCGCCCTGTCGGTCAACGTCACCGACGCGCTGATGGTCGAGGCGGCCTACGGCCAGGAGACCTTCGCGGCGCTGCTGGGCAAGGTCGGCCGCCTGTTCGCGGTGGTCCTGATCCCGACCGTGCTCGTCGTCGTCGCGGCCGCCGAGCCGGTGCTGCGGATCTTCGGCTCGGCGTACGCCGGCGAGGGGGCGGCGGCGCTGCGGTACTTCGGCCTCAGCCTCGTGCCGTTCACCGTCGTGACGCTCGCGCTGGCCCTCGATCGGATCCGCCAGCGGTTCGCCAACGCGCTGCTGATCACCTCGACGGGGACCCTGGCGACGATCGCCCTCGACGTGCTCCTGATCCCCCGGCACGGCATCGCCGGGGCGGGCCTCGGCTGGCTCGCCGGCCAGGCGCTGGCCGCCCTGATCGCGGCGCACAGCCTGTGGCGCGAGCTGGGCGCCCGGACCCCCGGCGCGGGCCATGTCGTCCGCTAGGGTTCCCCCGATGACGAGATGGCCCATGGCCGCCGCCGTCGCGTCGGCCCGACCGAACCGGCCGTGGCGTTGACGTGCTGGCGGCGTTCACCTGGTCCCACGTAGATCGAGCGACCTCGGGCGCGCTTTGGTACTCGCTCGTGCCCCTGGCCGTGGTCCTGCTCGTCACCGGGGAGGTCTGGGTCGCCTACCGGGGCGCGCGCTCGGTGACCCTGTCGATGCTCGGCTGGCTGGCCACCGCCGCCGCGCTGGCCCTGCTGGGCGTGCGGCTGGCGGCGCTCGCGCGTTGAGCGCCCCGCTCCGGCGGAGGCGGTGCTCATGAGCGCGTGGGCGCCCGCGGGGGACCTGCCGTCGATCGCGCGCCGCCGGGCGTGGCGGGAGCGGCTCGCGCTGAGCCGCCCGGCGGCGGCCTCCGTGGCCCTGCTCGCCGCCGGCGTGGCGCTGTGGTCGCTGTCGCTGTCGCACATCCGCCTGGACCGGATGACCGACATCGGGCTGCCGTCGGTGCTGCCGGTCGGCACGTGGGTCTCCCTGGCCCTCGTCACCGCGGGCTGCGCCGTGGCCTGGCGCCTGGCCGAGCCGGCGCTGATGGCGCTCGGCGTGGCCACGACGATCCTCGTCCTGCACGGCCTCGGCGTGCTCGGCGAGCCGACGATGCGCTTCGCCACCGCGTGGCAGCACGTCGGCATCGCCGACTACATCGCCACCCACGGCTCCGTCGACCCGAGCATCGACGCCTACTTCAACTGGCCGGGCTTCTTCATCCTCGGCGCGTTCGTCTCCAAGGTGGCCGGCCTGCACGACATCGAGCCGGTCGCGCGCGCCGCGCCGCTGTTCCTCAACGCCCTCTACGTCCCGCCGCTGGTGTCGATCGGGCAGTCGCTGTTCGCCGATCGCCGGGTGGTGTGGCTGGGCGCGTGGATCTTCGTCGTCGCCAACTGGATCGGCCAGGACTACTTCTCGCCGCAGGGCCTGAACTTCTTCATGTACCTGGTGGTGCTCGCGATCGTCCTGCGCTGGTTCCGGGGCGGACCGGGGCGCGAGCGCGGGGGCTGGCCGTGGCGGGCGGCGCGCGCGCTGGCCGGTCGGGCGCGCGCCGTCCCCGAGACGACGAGCACGTGGCCGCAGCGCGCGACGCTGATCGTGGTCGTCGCGCTGATCGTGCTCGGCATCGCCGCCAGCCACCAGCTCACCCCGTTCGCGCTGATCACCGGCACGGCGACGCTGACCCTCGTCGGCTGGTGCCGGATCCGCACGCTGCCGGTGATCGTGGCGCTGATCGTCGGAGGCTGGCTGGCCTACATGGCGGTCACCTACCTCGTCGGCCACGTGCACCTCGTGACCGGCGACGTCGGCGCGGTCGACGTCACGGTGGGCTCGAACGTGGGCCGGCGCCTGCACGGCAGCCCCGGGCACCAGGCGATCGTCGAGCTGCGCGTCGTCAGCACCCTCGTGCTGTGGGCGGTGGCGGGGCTGGGCTTCCTGCGTCTGGCGCGCGGTGGGCGCCTGATCCCCGCGCTGGCCGTGCTCGCGCTCTCGCCGTTCCCGCTGCTGGGCCTGCAGTCCTACGGCGGCGAGGTGCTGCTGCGGATCGCGCTGCTGTCGCTGCCGTTCATGGCGCTCGCCGCGGCTTCGCTGTTCGTGCCCGCCGAGGCCGGCGCCTCGGTCTCCCGGGTGGCGTGGACGGCGCTCGCGTGCCTGGGCGTGGCGCTCGTCGCGTCGTTCCCGTTCAACCGCTACGGCAACGAGCGCATGGACTACTTCTCCCCGGACGAGATCGCCGGGGTCCGCGCCCTGTACCGGATCGCCCCCCAGGGCGCAACCCTGTTCGCCGGCTCGGCCGCGCTGCCCTGGCGCTACACCAAGTACGCGGACTACTACTACTACGACAGCCTCACCGGCGGCGACGCGGACGTCAACCTCGACGACCCGGACCAGCGGCGCCTGGCCCGCGACGTGGCGCTGCGCATGGCGACGCCCGACAGAAGCCCCTCGCTGCTCATCATCACGCGCAGCACCGCGGCGCAGACCGACCTGTTCGGCCCGTGGCGGGAGGGCGCACAGCTGCGCCTGCGCCGGGTGCTGAGCCGGTCGCCGTACTTCAGGGTCGCCTACCGCAACCCGGACGCGGTGGTCTTCGTCCTGCGCCGCGTGCCCCGCGAGCGCCGGTGAGCGACGGGAACGGCCCCCGCCTGGCGTCGGCGACCGGCCTCGGCCTCGGCTGCGCCGAGCTGTTCCGGCTGCCGTCGGCCCGCGCCCGCCTGCGGGTCCTCGACGCGGCGCTCGACGCGGGCATCGACCACTTCGACGTGGCGCCGATGTACGGCCTGGGCGCGGCCGAGCGCGAGCTCGGCGCGCTCGTCCGCGGGCGGCGCGAGCGCATGACGATCGCCACCAAGTACGGCATCGAGCCGACCGCGCTGGCGCGCGCGCTCGCCCGGGTCCAGGGGCCGGCGCGACGGGCGCTGGGGGCGCGGCCGGCCTGGCGCTCGCGAGCCCGGACAAGCGCCCTCGGACCCGACGCGGGCGCCGTCGGCCGGCTGCTGTACGCCACGTCGGGATACGGCGTCGCGGCCGCGCGCGCCAGCCTCGAGCGCAGCCTGCGCGCGCTGGGCGCCGACCACGTCGACGTCCTGCTCCTGCACGACCCGCCGCCGGACCGGGCGCTGGGCGACGACGTCGCCGGCTTCATGGAGGACGCGCGCGCCCGGGGGCTGATCCGGACGTGGGGGGTGGCCGGCGAGGTGCGCCCGGTCGCCGCCGTGGCGGCGGCCCTCGCCGCCCGCCCGCCGGTCCTCCAGGTGCGCGACGACGTCCTCCACCCGGGCCTCGAGCTGCTCGGCGCGGCCGACGGGCAGGTCACGATCACCTTCGGCTCGCTCGGCACGGCCATCGGCCGGGTGGTGTCCCACCTGCGCGCGCGTCCGGCCGACCGGGAGCGCTGGCGTGGGATCGTCGGCGTCGACTGCGGCGACCCCGAGGCGCTGGCCGCGCTGCTGCTGCGCCACGCGCGCCTGCGCAACCCTTCGGGGGTGACCCTGTTCGGCACGTCGCGCGCCGAGCGGCTGGAGCCCGCCGTGGCCGCGGCGACGTCGGCGTCGCTGGACGCCGCCGCGCGGGCGCTGGCCGGCCTCGTCGGCGCCGAGCTAGACGCCGCCGGCGAGCGGAGGGCGCCGGCGTGATCGTCGACGGGCTCGGGCTGCCCGACGGCACGTCGCTCGAGGCCGAGGTGGTCGTGGTCGGGGCCGGGCCCGCGGGCATCGTCACCGCCCTCGAGCTGGCCGACGCCGGCGTCGACGTGCTGGTGCTCGAGAGCGGCC
>DASZVK010000275.1:0-13825 GCA_035547175.1 Solirubrobacteraceae bacterium | reverse complement strand
CGTCGACCACGGCGACGTCGAGACGCCCGTCCCGCAGCGCGCGCTCGGCGGCCGCCCGCGAGGCGGGCCTCCGCAGGCGGACCCGGCGCCCGGCGGCGTCGGCCTGCGCGCGCAGGGCCGGGACCAGCTGCGCCGAGTCGGCGCCCACCAGGCCGACGTCGTCGGTGGGCGTCGAGGCGCCGATCCGGGCGGCGGCCACTGCGCCCACCACGACGGCGACGAGCAGCACGGCCAGCGAGATCCGCAGCGACCGCGTGCGCGAGCGCTCGACGATCTCGCGCCGGGCCACCGTGCGCACCGCCTGCCACGCGGTCATCCGACCAGCTCCCGGAACAGCTCGGTGAGCGACGGGTGCTGCTCGACGTACTCGGTGACCCGTCCCGCGGCGCGGGCGGCGTCGAGGATCGCCTGCGGGTCCGCGTGGTCGTCGAGCACGAGCGAGACCGCGTCGCCCTCGCGCTCGACGACCCGCACGTCGCCCAGCGCGTCGACCCACGTGGGGTCGGCCCCGGCGACGCGCACGCGGACGTGGCGCGGGCCGCCGGCGCGCAGGTCGGGGACGGCGCCGTCGGCGACCACGCGACCGCGGTCGATGACCACCACGACGTCGCAGAGGCGCTCGACCACGTCGAGCTGGTGCGAGGAGAACAGCACGGCCGCGCCGCGCGCCGCCTCCTCGCGCAGGACGTCGGCGAGCACGTCGGTGACGATCGGATCCAGGCCGGCGAACGGCTCGTCGAGGATCAGGAGCGCGGGCCGGTGCACGAGCGTCGTCGCGAGCTGCACCCGCTGCTGGTTGCCCTGCGAGAGCTCCTCGGCGCGGGCGTCCTCGCGATCGGCGATCCCGAGGCGGTCCAGCCAGGCGCGGGCGGCTGCCCTCGCCTCGGCCCGCGTGAGGCCGTGCAGCGCGCCGAGGTACTCGAGCTGGTCGCCGACGCGCATCTTCGGGTACAGCCCGCGCTCCTCGGGCATGTAGCCGATCCGGCGGCGCATCTCGGCGTCCGCCGGCGCGCCCGCCCAGCGCACGTCGCCCGCGTCGGGCTCCAGGAGCCCGCAGACGATCCGCATCGTGGTCGTCTTGCCGGCGCCGTTGCGGCCGACGAAGCCGGCGATCCGCCCGGGCGGGACCTCCAGGCCGACTCCGTCGAGGGCCACCAGCTCGCCGAACGAGCGACGGATGCCGGTGAGGCGCAGGCCGTCCACGCGGTCAGCGTATGCCGCGGCGCGTGACGAAAGAGCCGCTATCCTGCGGCTCCGCCATGCCCAAGATGAAGACCCACAGCGGAGCCAAGAAGCGCTTCAAGCTGACGGCGAAGGGCAAGGTGAAGGGCCGTCACGCCTTCACCTCGCACATCCTCGAGAAGAAGTCGCCCAAGCGCAAGCGCAAGCTCGGCCAGGCCACGGTCCTCTCCGACCACGACGCCCCGCGGGTCAAGACCCTGCTCGGAGCCAAGAAGTCATGACCCGCGTCAAGCGCTCCGTCCACGCCCGCAAGAAGCGGCGCAAGACCCTCGAGCTGACCAAGGGCTTCCGCGGCGAGGCCAACTCGAACTACAAGCGGGCCAAGGAAGCCCTGATGAAGGCGGACTCCTACGCCTATCGGGACCGCCGCAACCGCAAGCGCGACTTCCGCCGCCTGTGGATCACGCGCATCAACGCCGCCGCCCGCGCCAACGGCATGAGCTACGGCGCCTTCATGCACGGCCTCAAGCTGGCCGGCATCGAGCTCGACCGCAAGGTCCTCGCGGACATCGCCGTCCGCGACGCCGAGACGTTCTCCCGATTCGCGCAGGCCGCCCGCGAGGCGTCCGAGGCCGCCGCCGCGTAGGCGGACCGGGAGCGGACGGACCACCTCGAGGGCGCCCACCGCGGCGCCCTTTCTTTTGCCCCAACGCACATGATCACCTCCCACCACAACCCGGCGCTGCAGGACGTGCGGCGGCTGCTGGCGCGCAGGCGCCAGGACGGGCCGGCGCGCTTCGTCGCCGAGGGGGAGGACCTGCTGGCGGCCGCCGACGCGGCCGGCTGGGCGCCGGAGGTGCGCCTGCGGGCGGGGCAGGACGTGACGGCGCAGGCGCTGGCGAAGGTCTCGGCGCTGATGTCGGGCACGCGCGAGCTGGCCGTCTACGCCGAGCGCTGGGCCGACGAGCCGCGCGACCTGTGCGTGGCGCTGTGGGGCGTGCGCGATCCGGGCAACGTCGGCACGGTCCTGCGCGGCGCGCTGGCGTTCGGCGCGGGCTCGGTCGCGATCGGCCCCGGCACCGCCGACCCGTACGGCCCCAAGGCGGTGCGCGCCTCGATGGGCGCGATCTTCTCGGTGCCGCTCGTGCGCGTCGCCGACGTCGCCGCGCTGCCGCGGCCGCGCCTTGCGCTCGTCGCCCGGGCCGGCGTCGCGCTGCGCGAGGCCGTCGCGCCGGGGACGATCGTCGTCGGCGCTGAGCGGGCAGGGCTGCCGGGCGAGGTCGTGGAAGGATGCGACGCCGTGGCCCACATCCCGATCGCCAGCGAGTCGCTCAACGCCGCGATGGCGGCGACCGTCGCGCTCTACGAGGTGCGCCGATGAGCGACGTCCTCGACCGCATCGAGGCGATCCGCGCCGAAGCCGGGCGGGAGCTCGCCGGGGCGACTACCGTCGAGGCGGTCGAGGAGCTGCGGATCAGGTACCTCGGCCGCAGGGCCGAGCTGCCCAACCTGCTGCGCGGCGTCGCCGAGCTGGCGCCGGAGGAGCGCGGGCGCGTCGGCAAGGCGGCCAACGAGGCCCGCCAGGCGCTCGAGGCGCTGATCGAGGCGCGCGGGGCCGAGCTCGAGGCGGCCGAGCTGGCCGAGCGGCTGGCCTCCGACCGCGTCGACGTGACGCTCCCGGGCGAGCCGCCCGCGCCGGTCGGCCGGCTGCACCTGCTCAGCGCCACGCGGCGGCTGATCGAGGACGTCTTCCTCGGCCTGGGCTTCGACGTGCTCGAGGGGCCCGAGGTCGAGACGGTCCACTACAACTTCGACGCCCTCAACCACGACCCCGCGCACCCGGCGCGGGCGCTGACCGACACCTTCTACACGGTCGGCGGCGCCGTCCTGCGGACGCACACGTCGCCGATGCAGATCCGGGCGATGGAGGCCCAGCCGCCGCCGATCGCGGTGATCGTGCCCGGCCGCACCTACCGGCGCGACAGCGACGCCACGCACACGCCGCAGTTCCACCAGGTCGAGGGCCTGGCGGTCGACGAGGACGTCACGCTCGCCGACCTGCGCGGCACGCTGCTGACGTTCGCCCGCGCGGTGTTCGGCGAGCAGCGCGATATCCGCATGCGCCCGCACTTCTTCCCCTTCACCGAGCCGAGCGTCGAGGTCGACGTGAGCTGCTTCCAGTGCGACGGCAGCGGCCGGGTGGGCGGCGAGCGCTGCGGGCTCTGCCGCGGCTCGGGCTGGATCGAGATCCTCGGCGCCGGCATGGTCGACCCCAACGTCTTCGAGGCCGTGCGCGACAACGGCTACGACCCCGAGAAGGTGCAGGGCTTCGCCTTCGGCATGGGCATCGAGCGGATCGCGATGCTGCGCCACGCCGTGCCCGACCTGCGGCTGCTCTACGACAACGACCTGCGCTTCCTGGAGCAGTTCGGATGAGGGTCCCGCTGAGCTGGCTGCACGAGTACGTGCGCCCCGACCTCGACACGGCCGCGCTCGTCGAGCGCCTCGACATGACCGGTACCGCGGTCGAGAACGTCGTCCACCACGGCGTCGGCGCGCTCGAGCACTTCGTCGTCGGCAAGGTGCTGACGGCCGAGCGGCATCCCGACGCCGACCGGCTGAAGGTCTGCGCCGTCGACGTCGGCGACGGCGGCGAGCCCAGGCAGATCGTCTGCGGCGCGCCGAACGTCGCCGCCGGGCAGACGGTCGGCGTCGCGCGGCCCGGCGCGATCATGCCCGACGGGACCAGGCTGAAGGCCGCCAAGCTGCGTGGCGTCGTCTCCGACGGGATGATCCTCGCCGAGGACGAGGTCGCGATCGGCACCGACCACGCGGGGACGATGGTCCTCGACGACGCCCTCGCCGCGGGCACGCCGCTGGCCGACGTGCTGCCGATCTCGACCGACGTGCTCGAGCTCGAGATCACGCCCAACCGGCCGGACTGCCTCGGCGTCTACGGGATCGCGCGCGAGGTCCACGCGATCACCGGCGCGCCGCTGGCGCCGCCGCCGTGGGCGACCGACCCGCACCCGGCGGGCGACGGGATCGAGGGCGTCGCGATCACCGTGCAGGCGCCCGACCTGTGCCCGCGCTTCACGGCGCGCGCCTTCGAGGGCGTCAGGATCGGCCCCTCGCCGACGTGGCTGAGGGCGCGGCTGATGGCCGCCGGCCAGCGGCCGATCTCCAACGTCGTCGACGTCACCAACTACGTGATGCTGCTGACGGGCCAGCCGCTGCACGCGTTCGACCTCGACCGGATCGCCGGCGGGCGGCTGAACGTGCGCCGCGCGCGCGACGGCGAGCAGGTCACGACGCTCGACGACCAGGTCCGCACGCTCGACGCCGAGATGGTCGTCATCGAGGACGCCGACGGCCCGACGTCGATCGCCGGCGTGATGGGCGGCGCCCGCTCCGAGGTCCACGACGGCACGACGCGCGTGCTGATCGAGCTGGCGACCTGGATCGGCCCCAACATCAACCGCACCTCGGCCAGGCTGGGGCTGCGCAGCGAGGCCTCCGGCCGCTACGAGAAGGGCCTCTCGCCCGAGCAGGCGATGGAGGCCCAGGCGGTCGCCAGCGCGCTGATGATCGAGGTCTGCGGCGCGACGCCGGTCGGCGGCACGATCGACGTCGCCAGTCCGGACCCCACCCGCCCGGCCAGGGCGGTGCTGCGCCTGCGCGACGAGCGCGTCGCCGGGCTGCTCGGCGCGCCGATCGACGGCGGCCGCCAGGCGCAGATCCTCGAGGCGCTCGGCTTCGGCGTCGCGCCGGCGCCCGGCGGCCTCGACGCGACCGTGCCGCACTGGCGGCGCAACGACGTCACGCGCGAGGTCGACCTGATCGAGGAGGTCGCGCGCGTGGCCGGCATCGAGGAGCTGCCGCTGACGCTGCCGCCGCGCAGGCGCCTGCACGCCGCGACGCCGAGCCACGCCCAGCGCGTGCGCCGCCGCGCCGAGGACGCGCTCGTCGGCGCCGGGCTGCACGAGATCGCCGGCTGGAGCTTCACCGAGCCGGCGGTGCTCGACCGCCTGCTCGTGCCCGCCGGGCATCCGCTGCGCGACGTCGTCGAGCTCGCCAACCCGATGAGCGAGCGCGAGTCGATCCTGCGCCCGACGATCGTCGCGTCGCTGCTCGACGCCGCCCGCCACAACCTGACCCGCGGGGCGAGCGCGGTCGGGCTGTTCGAGTCCGGCGCCGTCTACCGCGCCGGCGCGGGCGGCGACGGCCTCGCCGACGAGCACCACGCGCTCGCGGCGCTGCTCGTCGGGACGGACGCCACCGCCCTGCGCGCCAAGGCGCTGCTCGAGGCGGTGCTCGGCGCGCTGCGCGTGCCGTGGTCGGCGCGGCAGGCCGGCGACGTCCCGTTCCTGCATCCCGGCAAGGCGGGGTGGATCGCCTCCGGCGACGCCCGCCTCGGCTTCCTGGGCGAGCTGCACCCCGGCGTGCTGCGCGCCTGGGAGATCGACCAGCCCGCCGCCGCGTTCGCGCTCGACCTCGACGCGGTCGCGCCGCTCGTCCCCGGGGCGACGGCCTACCGCGACCTGATCAGCTTCCCGGCGCTGCGCCGGGACATCGCCGTCGTCGTCGCCGACGACGTCCCGGCGGCGCGGGTCGTCGAGATCGTGCGCGAGGCGGGCGGCAAGCTGCTCGCGAGCGCCGCCGTGTTCGACGTGTTCCGCTCCGAGGCGCTCGGCGCCGGTCGCGTGTCGCTGGCGCTGCACCTCGAGTTCCGCGCCGCGGACCGGACGCTGGCCGACGAGGACGTCGCGCCGCTGCGCGAGAGGATCGTGGCGAGGCTCGCCACCGAGCTGGGGGGCGAGCTGCGTGGCTGAGACGCCGATCAGGGTCCTCGTCGCCGGGGCGTCGGGCTACGCGGGCGCGCTCGCGGCGCGGCTCGTGCAGCGCCACCCGCGGATGGCGCTCGCGGCGATCACCAGCCGCAGCGACGTCGGCCGCCGGCTGGACGACATCTACCCGCATCATCGCGTCTCGATGGCGCTCGAGGAGCTCGACCTCGACCGCCACGCGGACGTCGACGCGGCGATCGTCGCCTACCCGCACGCCGCCGCGGCCCCCGTGGTGGCCCAGCTGCGCGACCGCGGCGTCAAGGTCGTCGACCTGTCGGCCGACTTCCGCCTGCGCGACCTCGGGACCTACGAGGCGTGGTACGGCGAGCACCCCGAGCCGGCGCTCCTGGAGCGGGCCGTCTACGGCCTGCCCGAGCGCTACCGCGCCGACCTCGCGGGTGCCGAGCTCATCGCCAACCCGGGCTGCTTCCCGACGGCGGCGATCCTCGCGCTGGCGCCGCTGGCGCCCCACCTCGAGGACGTCGTGATCGACGCCAAGACCGGCGTCTCGGGCGCCGGCCGGGCGGCGACCGACCGCACGCACTTCGTCTCGGTCGACGAGAACGTCTCGCCCTACGGCGTCGCCGGCCACCGCCACGCGCCGGAGATCGAGCAGGAGCTGCGCGCCGCGGGCGCCGACGACCTTGCGATCACGTTCGTGCCGCACCTGCTGCCGCTCGACCAGGGCGAGCTGCTGTCGTGCTACGTGCGGCTGGCCGACGGCGCCGACGCCGCCGCGATCCTCGCCGAGCGCTACGCCGACGAGCCGTTCGTCGAGGTCGTCGACCGCGCGCCCGGCGTGCGCGACGTGCGCGAGACCAACCTCTGCCGCCTCCACGTCCACCGCGACGAGCGCGCCGGCCGCACGCTGGTCTTCGCGGCGATCGACAACCTCTGGAAGGGCACGTCGTCGCAGGCGATCCAGAACCTCAACCTGATGTTCGGCCTGCCCGAGGGGATGGGGCTGCAGCCGTGACGGGGGATCTCGCCCAGCCCTTCTTCCGCTCGCGCTGGGTGCCGCCGCCGCCGCACGTGCGCGTGCTCGCCGGCGGCGGCCTGCCGCTGGGCTTCCGCGCCGCCGGCGTCGCCGCCGGGCTCAAGCGGCCGAGCGACCCGCCGAGCCTCGACGTCGGGCTGCTCGTCTGCGACGAGCCCGACGCGACCAGCGCGATCCGCTTCACCGCCTCGGGCGTGCTCGCCGCGCCGGTGCTCGTGACCCGCGACCGCACGCGCCACGAGGCGCTGCGCGTCGTCGTCGCCAACTCGGGCAACGCCAACGCCGCGACCGGCCGGCCGGGCCTCGACGAGGCCGCGCGCGTGCAGGGCGCGGCCGCGGTCGTCACCGGCGTGCCCGAGGACCGCGTCGCGGTCGCGTCGACCGGCGTGATCGGCGTGCCGCTCGACGGCGCCGCCGTCTCGCGCGGCGTGCTCGAGGCCGGCCGCGCGCTGCGCCCCGACGGCGACGGCGACTTCCAGGCGGCGATCATGACGACCGACCGCTTCGAGAAGCGCGCGACGCTCGAGGTGCGGCTGCCGTCGGGCACGGTGCGGCTGGCGGCCCAGGCCAAGGGCGCGGGGATGATCTCGCCGCGCTTCGCGACGATGCTGTGCTTCGTCCAGACCGACGCCGCGCTGGAGCCGCAGACCGCCGACCTGCTGCTCGGCGTGACCGTCAAGCGCTCGTTCGACCGCATCTCCGTCGACGGCCAGCTCTCGACCAACGACACCGCGATCCTGATCTGCTCGGGCGCCTCGGGTGTGCGCGTCGCGCCCGAGAGCGAGGACGAGCTACGCCTCGGCGAGGCGATCGACGCGCTGCTGCGCCAGCTCGCGCTGGAGATGGTGCGCGACGGCGAGGGCGCCCGGCGCGTCGGCCGCGTCGCCGTGCGCGGCGGCGACCCCGAGGCGGTCGCGCGCGTCGCGCGCGCCGTGGCCGACTCGCCGCTCGTCAAGACCGCGCTGTACGGCGCCGACCCCAACTGGGGGCGGATCGCGCAGGCCGTCGGCCAGGCTTTGCCCGGCGCCGACCCGCTGGCGTTCGACGTCGCGATCGAGGGCACGACGGTCTGCTCGGGCGGCTTCGGCGTCGCCGTCGACGCCGGCGAGCTGGCGCGCGCGGTGCAGCGCGACGAGGTCGAGTACGCCGTCGCGCTGCCCGGCGACGGCCACGAGACCGAGGCGTTCTTCTCCGACCTCGGCTACGAGTACGTTCGCGTCAACGCCGAGTACACGACGTAGGAACGAGGCACCACGAGCATGTCCCTGCAGACGCCGGAGGTCGCGACCCTCCTCGAGGCGCTTCCCTACATCCGCGATTTCCACGGCCGCACGGTCGTCATCAAGTACGGCGGGGCGGCGATGGTCGACCCGGCGCTGCGCGAGGAGTTCGCCCGCGACGTCGTGCTGCTCAAGTACGTCGGGATGAACCCGATCGTCGTCCACGGCGGCGGGCCGGACATCACCGCCTACATGGAGCGCCTCGACATGCCGGTCGAGTTCGTCGGCGGCCTGCGCGTCTCCGACGCGGCCACCGTCGAGGTGGCGAAGATGGTCCTCGTCGGCAAGGTCAACAAGGACATCGTCCTGCGCGTCAACCGCCACGGCCAGCCGGCCGTCGGGCTGTGCGGCGACGACGGTCTGCTGTTCCGCGTCACCCGCCAGGCGGCGCCGGGCGGCGAGGACATCGGCTTCGTCGGCGCGATCGAGCGCGTCAACGTCGACGTGCTCAACCACATCGCCCGCGACTACATCCCGGTGATCGCGTCGGTCGGCGCCGACCGCGAGGGCAACTCCTACAACGTCAACGCCGACGAGGCGGCGGGCGCGGTCGCCCGTGCGCTGCGCGCCTACAAGGTGATGTTCCTGACCGACGTCCCCGGCTGGCTGCGCGACCCCGGCGACCCCGGGTCGGTCGTCTCCGAGGCCGCCGCCGACGAGGTCGAGCAGGCGCTCGAGGCGATCTCCGGCGGCATGCGCCCCAAGCTGCGGGCGTGCGTCGACGCGATCCACGGCGGCGTCACGTTCGCCCACATCGTCGACGGGCGCGTCCCGCACTCGCTGCTGCTCGAGCTGTTCACCGATGCCGGCGTCGGCACCAAGATCCGTGCCGCCGGCTGACGCCTTCCTGCCGACCTACGCCCGCCACCCGGTCACGTTCGTCCGGGGCGAGGGCACGCGCCTGTGGGACGACGAGGGCCGCGAGTACCTCGACTTCCTGACGGGGATCTCGGTCAACGGCATCGGCCACTGCCACCCGGCGGTCGTCGCGGCGATCCGCGAGCAGGCCGGCGAGCTGATCCACACCGGCAACCTGTTCCTCAACGAGCCCGGCAGCGAGCTGGCGCGGCGGCTGGTGGCGTGCTCGCTGGGCGGCGGCGTGTTCTTCGCCAACTCCGGCGCCGAGGCCAACGAGGCGGCGCTGAAGATCGCCCGCAAGCATCGCCAGGGCGGCGACGTCGTCTCCGTGCTCGGCGGCTTCCACGGGCGCACCTACGGCGCGCTCAGCGCGACGCCGCAGGAGAGCAAGCAGGCGCCGTTCGCGCCGCTCGTGCCCGGCTTCCGCGCGGTCGAGCCGCAGGCGCTGCCCGACGCGGTCGACGAGCGCACCGCGGCGGTGATCGTCGAGACGATCCGCGGCGAGAGCGGCGTGCACCCGCTCGGCGCCGAGCTGCTGCGCGCCGTGCGCGAGGCGTGCGACGCGGCCGGCGCGCTGCTGATCTTCGACGAGGTCCAGACCGGCATGGGCCGCACCGGCTCGCTATGGCACCACGAGCAGCTCGGCGTGACGCCCGACGTGATGACCGCCGCGAAGGCGCTCGCCGGCGGGCTGCCGATGGGCGCGACGATCACCACGCCGGCGCTGCGCGACGTCCTCGCGCCCGGCGACCACGGCTCGACGTTCGGCGGCGGCCCGGTCGTCGCGCGCGCCGCGCTGGCGGTGCTCGACGTCGTCGACGACCCCGTCCTGATGGCGCGCGTGCGCGACGCCGGGGAGGTGCTGCGCGGGCGGATCGCGGAGCTGCCGGGCGTCGTCGAGGTCCGCGGCGAGGGCCTGATGATCGGCTTCGACGTCGCCGGCGACGCGCCCGCGCTCGTGCGCCGCGCGCTCGCCGAGGAGCGCCTGGTGTGCAACGCCACCGGGCCGAGCACGATCCGGCTGCTGCCGCCGCTGACGGTCTCCGACGGGGAGATCGACGACGCGCTGACGCGCCTGCACCGCATTTTCCGCTGATTTTCCGGCCACCTCCGGGGTAGACCGGCCGGTGTCGTCCGGCAGATCGGGTACGAATGGCGCGGTCCAACCCCGTACACCAGGGAGATCAACGCATGACCAAGCAGGAGCTGGCCCAGAAGGTCGCCCAGGACGCCGACCTGGGCACCGGAGATGCGCGCAAGGCCGTCGACGCCGTGTTCGACGCCATCGCCGCCGAGCTGAAGAGCGGTGGTGACGTCTCCGTGTCGGGCTTCGGCAAGTTCAGCGTGTCGCATCGCGCCGCCCGCGAGGGCCGCAACCCGGCGACGGGCGCCACGATCCACATCGCGGCCAGCAAGGCCGCGAAGTTCTCGGCCGCCTCGGCGCTGAAGAAGTCGCTCAACCCATAGCCCCGCGGGCGGAGGTGGGCGTGGCGGTGATCCGCGCCCACCCTCGCCTGACGGCTCGGCCCGTCAGGTGGTCACTAGGCTTCGGCCGCGATGGCCGATTTCGCCGAGCGCCCGACCGACAAGTCCCGGATCGCGTCGTACCTCGCCACCAGGGACGAGGTGCACCGCGTCTGCCTGCTGTACTCGGGCGGGCTGGACACGAGCGTGATGCTCAAGTGGATCCAGGACGAGTACGACGCCGAAGTCGTCACGCTCACGGTCGACCTGGGTCAGCCCGGCGAGGACTACTCCGTCGTCGAGGGCAAGGCCCGCCAGCTCGGCGCCGTCGAGACGCGGCTGATCGACGCCCGCGACGAGTTCGCCCGCGAGTACGTCGTCCCGGCGATCAAGGCCAACGCCACCTACGGCCTCGGCTACCCGCTGTTCACGGCGCTCGGCCGGCCGCTGATCGCCAAGCTCGCCGTGCAGGTCGCGCGCGAGACCGGCTGCGACACGATCGCGCACGGCTGCACCGGCAAGGGCAACGACCAAGTCCGGATCGAGGCCACGGTCGCGACGCTCGCGCCCGAGCTGAAGGTGATCGCGCCCGTGCGCGAGTGGGGGATGGGCCGCGACGAGGAGGTCGCCTACGCGCGCGAGAACGGCATCCCCGTCAAGGGCGGCACGGAGACGCCGCCGTACTCGATCGACGACAACCTCTGGGGGCGCTCGTCGGAGGGCCGCTGGATCGAGGACATCTCGGCCGCGCCCGAGGACGACGTCTTCCAGCTCGTCACGCCGCCCGAGCGGGCGCCCGACGAGCCGCAGATCGTCACGGTGACCTTCGAGCGGGGCGTGCCGGTCGCGCTCGACGGCGAGCGGCTGGGGCTCGTCGAGCTGATCGAGCGCGCCGCCGAGATCGGCTGCCGGCACGGGGTCGGGATCGTCGACCACGTCGAGGACCGCATCGTCGGCCTGAAGGTGCGCGACGTCTACGAGGTGCCCGCGGCGACGATCGTCCTGACCGCGCACGCCGAGCTCGAGCGCCTGGTCGGCACGATCCACGAGAACCGCTTCAAGCCGATGCTCGACCAGCAGTGGGGCTACCTCGTCTACGCCGGCCTGTGGTGGGAGCCGCTGCGCCTGCACCTCGACGCGTACATGGACTCGGTCAACGAGCGCGTCAGCGGCACGATCGGCCTCAAGCTCTACAAGGGCTCCGTGCGCGTCGTCACGCGCGAGTCGCCCAACGCGGTCTACGACGCGCAGCTGGCGACGTTCGAGTCCGGCGGGGCGCTGTTCAGCCACGAGGCGTCGCCCGGCTTCATCGAGCTGTGGTCGCTGCAGTCGCGGCTCGCGTGGCGCCTGCGCGAGGGGTAGCCTTGCGGCCATGACTGACACGGCCTACAAGCTCCTGGGCATGGCGGTCTGGCGGGGCGGGCGCTGGTACGCCCGCCGTCGCTACGGGCACCTCGTCCCGTCCCGGCGCGCCGTCCTCGTGGCCGGCTTCACGGGCGTGGCGGTGCTCGGCGCCGTCGTCTCGCTGGCCCACAAGGGCGACGAGACCCCGGCCTAGCGGCGAGGCCCCGTCCGGCGCAGGAGACGGTCCGCCAGCACCGGCGCCGTCTGGCGCCCGGCGTACGCTGCGCGCCCGTGGAGCCTTCCTTCCCGCCGGACGCCGTCGCGCTGGAGGTCGATCGCGTCGAATGGGTCCCGGCGACCCCGGAGGTCGTCCACGTCCGCGTGGTCGGTCGCTGGCGCGAGGGCGCGGCGCCCGAGCCGCTCGTGCTGCTCGTGCGCACGGGGCAGGGTCGCGAGCCCTTCGCGGCCGAGCCGTCGCCTCCGGTCGGGGCGCTCGCCGTCTTCGCCGTGCCGAACGAGCTGCGCGCCGCGCTCGCGCGCGACCTGGCGCTGGTGGTCGGCACGCGCGAGCTGGCGCTCCCCGCGGCCACGGTCGGCCGCCTCCCGGAGGAGCCGGGCGCCGCGCCCGGCGAGGTGATCGACCGCACCGTGCTGCTCGAGCGCCGGGCGCGACGGGCCGAGCTGTCGACCGAGGCGCTGCAGCATCGTGTCGAGGAGGCCGAACAGAGGGGGGCGACGCTGGGCGCCCAGCTCGCCAACCTCGAGCAGCGCCTGGCCGCGGTGCGCGACGAGCGCCTCGAGCTGGAGGCGACGCTGGCCCAGGCCGAGCGCCGCGCCCGCGAGGCGCAGGAGCGCGAGTACGCCGAGCAGCGCCAGCGCCTCGACGCCCAGGACGAGCTCGCCCGGCTGCGCCGCGAGACCGACGCGGAGATCGCCGACCTGCGCCGGCGGCTGTCGGTCGCGCTCGAGCGCGCCGAGGAACTGGCCCACGAGGTCGACCGGGCCCGGCGGACCGCCGCCGAGGCGCAGCAGGAGAGCCGCCGCGCGACGGCCTCGCTCGAGAAGGCGCGGGCGCTCTCCGACGAGCGCGACGCGGCCATCGCCAGGGTCGCGCTGCTCGAGCACGAGATCGACCGCCGCCGCGTGGTGCACGAGCGGCTCGTGGCCGAGCTCGATGACGTCCGCGCGCAGCTCGGCGAGGGCCGTCCCGCCGTCCCACCGGCCGCCGACGGCGTCGCCGCCCAGCTCGCCGCGATCCTCGGCCGCCAGCTCGAGCGCGCCGACGAGGAGGCGCGGCGGGCGCGCGAGGAGGCCGCCGCCGCCCGCAGCGCGCCGCCGCCGGCGCCACCGGCTCCGGTCGAGCGCTCGTCGGAGCTGCTCGTGATCGCCGGCCAGGTCGACGCGATCGAGCGCCACGTCGCCGCCCTGCGCGGCGAGCTGTCGGGCGCCACGGCGGAGCTGCGCGCCGAGATCCAGGCCGAGCGCGGGCGCGGCGACCGGCTGGAGTCCGAGCTCGCCGCGCTGCGCGAGGAGCTGGCCGCCCAGCGCGAGGCGGACGCCGAGAGCGCCGGTCGCGCGCAGGAGCTCGTCGCCGACCTCGCCGCCGCGGCCGACCGCCTGCGCGAGCAGGTCGCGCCGCCGCCCGAGCCGCCAGACGAGCCCGGACCCGACGCTGGGTCCGAGGCTCCAGCCGAGCCCGAGGCCGCCACGGAGATCGAGGCGGAGGCTCTCCCGGAGCCCGAGGCGGCCGAGCAGCCGGCCGCGCCCGAGCCGACCGTGCTCGAGCCGATCGCGACCAGCCCGCACACGGCGCCCTGGCTCGCCCGCGCGATCCGCGGCCTCGCCGAGGTCGA